>NZ_CASFWU010000046.1 GCF_949298305.1 uncultured Bacteroides sp.
TGACAATGCGCGACGTAGAGACGCAAAATTTTGCGTCTCTACCACAGGACGGGAAAAGTTGCAGAAGGAAATGAAAGGCGGAGAGAGGATGGGAGGGAAGAGGACAGAGGTATGAAGATGGACAGAAGAAAATGGCAATGCGCGACGTAGAGACGCAAAATTTTGCGTCTCTACCACAGGACGGGAAAAGTTGCAGGCATCGCGCGCCCCGATTCCTTACACCCCACAAACCACCATATCCACCGTCTCGCCACGGCTGAACAGCCCCTCCTCCGCCTGCATCAGGCGTTTCTTCAGGCGGAACTTCTGCTGGGACACGGACGACGGGGACACGGCCATGAAGGCGGCGGCCTGCGCGTTGCCGAAGCGCAGGCGGATGAGGAGACAGAGCTGCTGGTCGGCGGGGGTCAGCGTGGGGAAACGCTGGAGCAGGCGGGCGGTGAAGCCGGCATAGACGCGGTCGGCCAAGGCGCGCAGGTAGTCCCAGTCGGCATCGGCCAGGAAACGGGGAGCGCGGGACAGCTGCGAGACGACCTCGTCGGTGGCCACCAGTGTGGACGAAAGCGACTGCACCTGGTCGTCGAGGCGGCGCAGGCGGTCGCCCTGGGCCTTCAGCAGTTCCAGGTCGGGTGGCAGGGGGCGGCTCTCGAAGGCCTTCAGGCGGCCGTGCAGGCCCTCGTTCTCGGCGCGCAGCTCGTCGTTGCGCTTCATCAGGCTCTTCAGGGCGGTCTCGATGTCCTCGCGCATCTCGTCGGTGAGCGGCATGTCGGCCAGGCAGGCCTCCAGCTCGGCCATCTCGCGCCCGATGCTGTGCAGGTCGTTCTCGTTCTCATTGAGGCGCACCATGTAGCGGCGGTATTTCTTGTCCTTGAGGTGGCGGTCCACCAGGACGTTGATCCAGATGAGGGCCAGCAGCAGCAGGAAACTCAGCGAGAACGAGATGAACTGCGCCCGCCCGTCGGACGGCGCCACGCGGATGCGCTTGCCGCCGGAGGCCTCCTTGCTCTGCTCGTAAGCCTGGTGCAGCCCGGCTATGAGGCCGACGGCACGCGCGCTGTCCACGGCTCCGACACGTGCCAGCGAATCGGCACGGCAGAGGGTCTGCTCGTATTTCAGCATGATTTCATCGGCAGGCTTGGCGCAGGCCGTCAGGACACCGGTCAGGAGTATGACGAAAAGATGTTTGGGCTTCAGCATGGTTGTGTATGTGTTTTCATTCAGACACACAAAAATAGCACAACTTTTCCAAACGGAGGGGACTTACGGGAATTTTCTTTCGTCTGTCAGCATCTGTTACCATCGGGCCGGGGGCTGACGGCGGCAAGCGCTCCCCCGCCCCATCCCCGCTCAGAATGCCTTCTGACGAGGGGGTACCACGATATACGACTGAGGGTGCCTAAGTATAGGACAGAGGGTATCTAAGTATAGGACCGAGGGTGCCTCGGCATACGGCCGTGACTGCCACCCTCCGGAAGGCGGCAGGACAGCCCCGGCAGGTTGTCCGCATTTTTCAGCGTTCAACAACTGCCGGCCGGCCGAGGGGCGGTCAGCGGCGGCCTGCCTGGGCGGCCTTCATCTCCTCGCGCACCAGCTCCGCCTCCGTGGCCGACAGCCGTGGCAGCTTCACCGTCTGGGGGCTTTCCTGCTGGTAGGCCTTCACCTCGTTGATGAGCAGTTGCCAGTCGTAGAGGAACTCTTCGGAACAACCGTGGCGGCGGTAAATCTCCCTGGCCGCCTCCAGTATCTCGGGGGCGCAACGGTCGTCGCCCTGGAAGACGACGGCGGGGATGTCGTGGTGGATGCAGTCTCTGAGCAAACGTACTTGATCTTTCATGCTTGTTTCTGTATTCTTTATGGTTCAACCTTATTCGCCTCCCCTGCCCGTCCGGGGCAGAGGGACTGCAAAGATAGTGTGTATTTTCAGAAAAATAAGTTGGAAAATAGCGCAAAAAAACGTATATTTGGGGAAAACGAATCAAGGCGTATGGCAAATCCGAACATGCCGGGCGTACCCCCGTCGGAACAGGCGCTGTTGTACAGCAAGTTGAACGAATACAACCGCGGCAGGGCCTCCTACAAGGAGGTGGGGGCCTATCTGGTGGTGATGCCGCGCGCCGGACAGCCCGCCTACTCGCTCTGGATTTACTCCCCCCTGCCCGAACGGCAATCCATCTTCTACATCTGCGACCTCACCGCCGACGTCCACGAGGCTTTGCGCACGGCCAGTACGCTGTGCTTCTACTCGCCGCGACCGCTGCTGATGGTGGAGTACAACGCCAAGCGCATGCAGAGCAAGGGCGACGACCTGGTGTTCTTCGGGAAATACCGCGGGCACTTCCTGCACGAGGTGCTGCGCATCGACCCGGCCTACCTGAGCTGGATAGCCTTCAAGTTCCAGCCGCAGATACCCAAGCAGGAACGCTTCGTGCAGATAGCCCGCATCTATCACTCGGTCTACCTGGACGTGCAGCGCAGGAAGCTGCGGCCGAAGGCCTCGGGGCGCTACCTGGGAAAGGAGGGGGAACGGGTGGAGAACCTGACCTTGATGGTGCAGAGTGTGCGGGTGGAGGACAATCCGTACAAGACACAGGTGCGCAACGGCGTGCGCTGCTTCTACGTCAGGCAGGTGCTGAAGCTGAGGGACGCGGCGGGAAACGCCGTGCTGATGCGCATCAACGCGCGGACATCGAGCCGCGAGTCGTGCCAGCTGCCTGCCACGGAGCATGCCTTCCGTACGGGGGAGACCCTGCGGGTGGCGTCGGCACGCATTGCGGGCACCTATATGTCGGGCAACGTGTGCCACACACGGCTGAGCCACGTGAAGTTCGCGCAGACGGTATGAGAGGGTAAAACATGAAGAAGCCGGGAGCGAGGGAGACAAGCCGTCAGTCCGGTATATATACTACCTCACATGGGGCCAAACTCCCTCACTCCCGGCCACCTGACTCCCAAGAGGCGCTTTCGTCCTCCGGCCGGCGAAGCCTCACGCCTCGCGCTGGATGAGCACGGTGGCGTAGGCCGAGATGCCCTCTTCGCGTCCGGTGAAGCCCAGCTTCTCGGTGGTGGTGGCCTTGATGGAGACATCGTCCTCGTCCACGCCCATCACGTCGGCCAGTGTCCGTTGCATGGCGGGGATGTGCGCCTTCAGCTTGGGGCGCTCGGCGCAGACGGTGGCGTCGACATTGCCCACGGCATAACCCTTCGTGGCAATCAGCTCCACGGTCTTCTTCAGCAGAATCTTGCTGTCAATGTTCTTGAACTCGCCCGCCGTGTCGGGGAAGTGATAGCCGATGTCGCGCATGTTGGCGGCACCCAGCAGGGCGTCGCAGATGGCGTGTATCAGCACGTCGGCGTCGCTGTGTCCCAGCAAGCCTTTCTCATGGTCCAGGCGGATGCCGCCCAGCCACAGCTCGCGACCCTCCACCAGGCGGTGGACGTCGAAGCCGAAACCTACTCGTATCTTCATGGGGATGGTTGGTTTGGATGGTTATCGGATGTGGAAATCGAGCACTTTCTCCGCTCCCAGGTAGCCCTGCAGGTGCTGGCCTATGCTGACGGGGCCCACGCCGACGGGCGTACCGGTGAAGAGCAGGTCGCCGATTTTCAGGGTCATGAAGCGGCTGACGTAGGCAATGATGTCGTCCACGCGGAAGAGCATGTCGGCCGTGTTGCCGTGCTGCACGGTGCGGCCGTCGATGTCCAGGTGGAAATCCAGCTGCTGCACGTCGCCTCCGGCCTGCTCCAGAGGGACGAAGGTGCCGATGGCGGCCGAGTTATCGAACCCCTTGCAGAGCTCCCACGGATTGCCCGCTTCGCGGAAACGGCGTTGCAGGTCGCGGGCCGTGAAGTCGATGCCCACGGTGACGGCGTCGTAGTAGCGGTGTGCGAAACGCGGGGCGATGTGCTTGCCCAGGCGGCAGATGCGCACCACGACCTCCGTCTCGTAATGTATCTCATTGGAAAAATCGGGCAGAAAGAAGGGTTTGCCGTCCTTCAGGATGGCCGAATCGGGCTTCAGGAAGATGACCGGCTCGCGGTTTTCCTGCGTATGGCCCAGCTCCCGGTTGTGCAGGGCGTAGTTCATGCCCACCGCTATTATCTTCATTATTCTATTCCATTAAAGTTCAAACGGTTAAACATCACTGCCAGATGGGCATAGAGGGAGGTGTTCTGCACCACGATGTCCTCGGGCACGCGGATGCGGAAAGGGGTGAAGTTCCACACGGCCTTGATGCCGCCTGCCACCATCTTGTCCGTAATGGACTGCGCTATCTCGATGGGGACGGTCAGCACGCCGATGTTGACCTCGTACTCCTGCATCTTTCTCTCAAATTCATCGGTGTGGAAAATGGGGATGCCGTTGAGCACCGTGCCCACCAGGTCGGGGTTGATGTCGAAAGCGGCCACAATCTCCAGGCCGAAATGGCTCAGACCACTGTCGCGCAGCAAAGCTCCGCCCAGGCTGCCCACGCCGAACAGAAAGGCCTTGTGCAGGTTGGTGAAGCCCAGAAAATCTTCCAGCACGGCAATCAGTGCGTCCACCTCGTAGCCCACACGGGTGCGGCCGGAAATATTGACATAGGAGAGGTCCTTGGCAATCTGGGAGGCATCAATGTTGGTCTCTTTGGATATCTGCGTAGAGGACACGAATCGTTCGCCCCTCTGTTTCAGCAACTTGACGTTGGAAAGATACCACGGAAGACGGCGCAGGGTAGGCTCTGGCACCCGCGACATCTCTTTGTTCTGTGACAAACTGCTCATCATATTCTCTCCATTATCAGATTTATGAAGGACAAAAATACATCATTTTTTCCAATGTCTTAAGGAAGAAAGGAAAAGGTTAACATAATTTCTACGTCAAATTGCAAAACTCGGGCCAAAGCAGTATTTTTGGCACCAAATATAAAACATACACCATGGCTAAAAATACAAAAAGCAACGACTGGAAAGACCGTCTGAACGTAGTTTACTCCACCAACCCCGACTTCCGCTACGAAACCGAAGAGGAGGAGGAAACCACGACCCTGCCACCCGCGCAACAGAAGCTGCGCGTGCAGCTGGACCGCAAGAACCGCGGCGGCAAGGTGGTAACCCTCGTCACCGGCTTTGTGGGTACAGAAGACGACCTGAAAGAGCTGGGAAAGCTGCTGAAAAGCAAATGTGGCGTGGGCGGAAGCGCCAAGGACGGCGAGATTATTGTGCAGGGAGACTTCAAGCAGAAAGTCCTCGAACTGCTGAAAAAGGAAGGATACACACAGAGCAAACCGGTGGGATAGAACAAAAAAAGGGATGTGCCCGCAGGACACATCCCTCTCCCATCCGATTCGGATTGATTATTCGGCACGCAAGGTGAAACGCTTGAAGTCGATGACCTTCAGTTCGGGATCGGCTTCCTTCAGCACTTCTCTTACAGTCTTCTTGGCATCCATTACATCTTCCTGGTTCAACAGACAAACTTCCTTCAGGAACTTGCCCAGACGACCTTTGGCGATGTTCTGAATCATCTGCTCGGGCAGGTTGGCAGCCTTTTCGGCAGAAACCGTAGCGATGATTTCCTTAGCCTTGGCAACATCTTCTGCTGTAATCCAGCCCTTGGACATGTTGCTTTCCATGTGGTCTTCGCTGTCAACGTGAGCGGGGTTGATGCCGGCCTTCTTCAGGGCAGCCTCAACAGCCTTCTGTACCTGCTCAGCCTTGGTCTTCTCAACGGCCACTTCGATTTCCTTCTGCTTGATTTCCTCAGACACTCCGTCTTCGTCGATGGCAATGGGGTTCATAGCGGCAATCTGCATGGCCACCTGCTTGCCCAGCTGCTCGTCAACCGGCTTGTTGAAGGCAACGATTGTGCAAAGACCGTTCTTGTTCATGTGGTTGTAAACTACTGTGCTGGCGCCCTCAACGGTGCAATATCCGTCGAGTTCCATCTTCTCACCCGTGATACCGCTACGGTCTGTCACAGCCTGAGCTACAGTAGCATCGCCCATCGGCAACGCCTTCACTTCGTCCAGCGTCTTGCACTTGTTGGCAACAGCCAGATCCAGGATGTCCTGAGTCAGTTTCACAAAATCAGCGTTCTGAGCCACGAAGTCAGTCTCACACTTCAGAGCGATGATAACGGCAAAGTCACCGGTAGTCTTGGCCAGTACGCAGCCTTCGGATGCCTCGCGGTCAGAACGCTTGGCGGCTACAGCCTGTCCCTTTTCACGGATAATCTTCATAGCCTTGTCGAAATCGCCCTCAGCGTCGTTCAAGGCATTCTTGCAGTCCATCATACCAGCACCGGTCATTTTGCGGAGCTTGGTTATATCAGCCATTGTTACAGCCATAATATCTTTCTTCTTTTAATAGTGAATAATAATCTTTTATATAACAAAAAAGAGTTGAGAACAGAGAATTGAGAATTGCCGTTTAAAGTAACTCTCAACTTTCAATTCTCAACTCTCTTTATATTAAGTTAAGCCTCTTCGTCTTCCTTCATGAAAGCGGCAGCCTTGGATGCATTGATAGCTTCCTCGTCAGACTTGTCGAGTCTTGCCTTGGTAGCTTTCTTCTTGCCCTTTGCGGCAGGAGCCTCACCGGCAGCTTCCATGTCCACCTTTTCAGCCTTACGTTCTTCCAGACCTTCCTGCATAGCGGCGCAGCAAGCGTCGAGGATGACTTCTACAGACTTGGTAGCGTCGTCGTTAGCCGGAATTACGAAGTCGATGTTAGTCGGGTCAGAGTTCGTATCTACGATACCGAATACGGGAATACCCAGACGGTTAGCCTCACGAACTGCGATATTCTCCTTCATTACGTCGATAACGAACAGTGCGGACGGCAGACGAGTCAGGTCAGCGATAGAGCCCAAAGTCTTGTCCAGCTTGGCACGCTGACGGGAAATCTGCAGGATTTCTCTCTTTGACAGGTTAGAATAAGTACCATCGTTAGTCAGCTTGTCGATGGTAGCCATCTTCTTCACAGCCTTACGGATAGTCGGGAAGTTAGTCAACATACCACCCGGCCAGCGCTCGATTACATAAGGCATATTCACAGAGGCAGCCTTGTCGGCAACCACCTGCTTGGCTTGTTTTTTAGTAGCAACGAACAGGACTTTCTTTCCTGATTTGGCGATTTGCTTCAAAGCTTCAGCAGCTTCGTCAATCTTAGCAACCGTCTTGTTGAGGTCAATGATATGAATACCATTGCGCTCCATGAAGATGTAAGGAGCCATTGCGGGGTTCCACTTTCTCTTCAGGTGACCGAAGTGGCAACCGGCCTCCAATAATGTATCAAAATTTGTTCTTGACATTGTCTTAGTTTCTTTAAATCGTTTACTTTCTTTTTTGTTTTTCTAAACCAACCGCCGGGTAGCCTGTATTTCAAGAGTCCCGGTAGTTTAGATGCTAAACGTACCCAGTCTACGAGGTTATCAGTTGACAGTCTACGAGCCAAGCGACTTATAGACACGTTAACTTGTCCACTTGTTAACTTATGTAACTGATTAACGTTTACTGAACTGGAATCTACGACGTGCTTTCGGACGTCCCGGTTTCTTACGTTCAACAGAACGCGGGTCGCGGGTCATGAAGCCTTCAGAGCGCAGAGCTGCCTTGTCTTCAGGATTAATCTTCACCAATGCGCGGGCAATAGCCAGGCGGAGAGCCTGAGACTGGCCTGTGAAGCCACCGCCGCAGAGGTTCACCTTGATGTCATATTTCTCGGCTACGCCCAGCTTGTTCAACGGTTGCTTAACCACATACTGCAGAATGCTTGATGGAAAGTACACTGCGAGGTCTCTTTTATTAATAGTAATCTTTCCAGTACCTTCGCTTACGAAAACACGCGCAATTGCGCTTTTACGTCTGCCTAATGCATTTACTACTTCCATTATCTATTATTTAAGTGCGTTAATATCAATCATTTTCGGGTTCTGAGCCTCGTGTTTGTGCTCGCTGCCGGCATATACATACATATTACCCAGCAATTTGGCGCCCAGCTTGTTCTTGGGCAGCATACCCTTTACAACTTTTCTCAGCAACTTGTCATCACCGTTCGGCTTTGCCTGCAAGCGGGCAGGGGTGATTTCTCTCTGACCACCGGGATAACCTGTATATGACAGATAAACCTTGTCATTCCACTTGTTTCCGGTCATTTTCACTTTGTCGGCATTGATAATGATGACATTATCGCCACAATCTACGTGAGGAGTAAAGTTAGGTTTATACTTTCCTCTCAACAGTTTCGCAACTTTTGCGCCCAGACGGCCCAACACCTGGTCGGTAGCGTCAACAATGACCCATTCTTTAGTCACTGTGGCCTTGTTTGCAGAAATGGTCTTGTAACTTAAAGTATCCACTCTTAATTCTTTTTTAAATGTTACTACTAAATGTTTTTCTTCACCACGAATCAGCAGTCCCGGACAAAGAACGACTAACCCGCTATGAATTAATTGCTTATCCTTTTTTTAGATAATAATCGGCTTGCAAAGGTACTGATTTTATTAGAACTGACAAACCTTTTTTTCTTTTTTTCTAATAGAAGTCAGTGGTATACTGTCATTTCCCCTATCCGGGATAAGTCGGAAGCCCGATTCCAGGAGGAAGACATTTCACACCATTTATTCACCTGTTTCCTACCCAGCAAGGCCGGCCAGCGGAACGAACGGGCACGGTGTACAGGCCATCCAAACACGTCAAACGGACGACATACATACGGCGTAACGGGCCCATTTACCAACTCCCAAAGCACAAGTACCACCGGAACGGGCCGAAAAGAAAGAGGATGCACCCCGTTGGGTACATCCTCCTGCAACTTTAATCTCACAAATTCGGAATGCACAAAGTGACGACTTCCGCCCGCCTCCCTACTCTTCCTATTCAAGAGGTGCATTCCGGCACGTATTCTCCGCTCAACGAACAATATCTTCCGGGAATTTGTCCGGCATCACCACCCGCTTCCAGGTCTCGTGGAACCAGCAGTTCAGTTCGTTGCCGTTCAAGTCGTTCTTGATGAAGAACTTCAGATAAAGGATGTCGTCGTCACCCAGCTCAAACTCCAGAATATTATCCTTGTTGTCCAACATCGGAAGATGGATGTTCTTCTCAATACTTTCCTTGTAGCTGTTGTCCGTCAATTGCTCGTAGGTGCCATAACCGGTAATGATGGCATCCGAACCCGGTATCAACGTAAAGTTTATGATACGTCCGTCGTCGCTGAGAATCTTGAACGTATTGCTGGGTTTCAAGGCGCCCGGCACATCAGCCGACTCCGACACGTAGTGGCACAACTGCCAAATGCCTTTCAAAGGCGCGGGTTTAAAATTAGGTTTGTCCTGAGCAGTAGCCCCTGTTACCGCCAGCAGCAATACTGCCAACATGGTAAAGAAAAAATGCCGTTTCATATTCTATAAGATTTTAGTTAACGATGTTCAGTGTGTTTGTCACAAATATAAAGACAAATTTTGGAAAAATGATATTTTAGGCACAAAAAAAACTGCACAATTCTTGAATTATGCAGTTTTTACTTTTAAATCCATACCCAAGAAGCCTCAATGCCTCCTTCCGGCAGCAGATTCGCCGTCTGAGAGCATCAGAATTCAGCGTTGCGCGGTGTACGGGGGAAGGGAATTACGTCACGGATGTTGTTCATACCCGTCACGAACAGCAGAAGACGCTCAAAGCCAAGTCCGAAGCCCGAATGCGGACAGGAACCGAACTTGCGGGTATCCAGATACCACCACATATCCTTCATCGGAATGTTCAGCTCCTGAATACGGGCCAACAGCTTGTCATAGTCGGCTTCACGTTCGGAACCGCCGATTATCTCGCCAATCTTCGGGAACAGCACATCCATGGCACGCACGGTCTTGCCGTCTTCGTTCTGCTTCATGTAGAAGGCCTTGATTTCTTTCGGATAGTCCGTCAGGATAACGGGACGCTTGAAGTGTTCCTCCACCAGATAGCGTTCGTGCTCGGAAGCCAAATCAACCCCCCAATAGACGGGGAACTCGAACTTGTGCCCTCCGGCAACGGCCTTTTCCAGAATCTCGACACCTTCGGTATAAGGCAGACGCACAAAGCTTTCCTTCAGCACTCCCTGCAGACGCTCTATCAGTCCCTTGTCGAACATGTCGTTCAGGAACTTCACGTCATCGTAACAGTTGTCCAATGCCCACTGCACACAATATTTGATGAACTCTTCGGCAAGGTCCATGTTGTCGGTGATGTCATTGAAAGCCACTTCCGGCTCTATCATCCAGAACTCGGCCAAGTGACGCGGCGTATTGGAGTTTTCGGCACGGAAAGTGGGGCCGAATGTATAAATGGCGCCCAGCGCCGTAGCGGCAAGCTCGCCCTCCAGCTGTCCGGAAACGGTCAGACTGGTCTGCTTGCCAAAGAAATCATCGTCGTAAATGATGGAACCGTTCTCATCCTTCTTCAGGTCGTAAAGGTTCTTGGTGGTCACCTGGAACATCTGCCCGGCACCTTCGCAGTCCGAAGCCGTAATAATAGGCGTGTGGAAATAGAAGAATCCACGTTCGTGGAAAAACTTGTGAATGGCAATGGCCATGTTGTGACGAATGCGGAACACGGCACCGAAAGTGTTTGTACGGGGACGCAAATGGGCTATTTCACGCAGGAACTCCATCGAATGTCCCTTCTTCTGAAGAGGATATGTATTGTCGCAGGTTCCCAGCACTTCAATCTCCCGCGCCTGGATTTCGGCCTTCTGGCCGGCACCGACAGATTCTGTCAGCACACCGTTCACACTCAGGCAGGCACCGGTTGTAACATCCTTCAGCACTTCGTCGTCAAAGTTGGCCAAATCTGCCACAATCTGTACATTATTGATTGTAGAACCGTCGTTCAGTGCAATAAAGCCTACTTGTTTGCTACCTCTGCGGGTACGCACCCAGCCTTTCACGTTGACCATTGCGCCAAAGTCATCGCGCTTCAGCAGGTCCACAATTTTTGTTCTACCAATTTTCTCCATAATCTTATCGTATTTTTTAAGCCTTCATTCCGCATCCGGAAGTTCTTCCGACACGGACGATACGGATGCCCCGGGGCAGGCACATCCTCACCGCCGGCACCAATCCGCATCGCCCATATCTGAAAACATCCGAACAGTCAATCAGACCTTCTTCTTTATTGTATTAAAATATTCATTATTCAAACGACCCCATGCGCAAGAAGTTCACCTCCTGTTCGGTCAGGTACCGCCAGTCGCCGCGGCGCAGTCCTTTCTTGGTCAGACCGGCAAAGTAGACACGGTCCAACTTCACCACTTTGTAGCCCAACGACTCGAAGATGCGGCGGACAATGCGGTTCTTGCCGGAGTGTATCTCGATGCCGATGTCGTTCTTCTTGTTCTCGTCCGTATAGCTGATGGCATCGGCATGTATTTCGCCGTCATCCAGCTGTATTCCGGCGGCTATCTGCTCCATATCGGCCTTGGTGAGGTTCTTGTCCAGGTGCACGTGATAGATTTTCTTCTTCAGGTACTTGGGATGGGTCAGTTTGGAAGCCAGGTCACCATCATTCGTCAGCAGCAGCACGCCTGTCGTGTTACGGTCCAAACGTCCTACCGGATAAATACGCTCCTGGCAGGCTCCCTTCACCAAATCCATCACCGTACGGCGTGCCTGCGGATCGTCCGAGGTAGTCACCGTATCTTTCGGCTTGTTCAACAAGACGTAGATTTTACGTTCGATGTTCACCGGCTGGTCGTGGAACTTCACCTCGTCGCCGCGCTTAATCTTGGTGCCCAGTTCGGTCACCACCGTTCCGTTGACAGACACCACGCCGGCCGTAATGAACTCGTCGGCCTCGCGACGCGAGCACACGCCTGCATTGGCCAGATATTTATTCAGACGAATCGGCTCGTTCGGGTCAACGAACTGTTCCTTGTATTCTATCTGCTTCTTCTTGCTGTACTTTGCATTCGGATCGTAATCTGCCGTCCGGCGACCCGGCCGGTTATTGTTGCCCCGTCCAGCCATGCCCGGCTTGCCGCCGTTCGGATTAAAACGTGGACGTTGCGGACGGTCGCCCTGGAACGGACGTTGCGGGCGGTCACCCTCCTCGGCATTCGGATTGTAGCGGGGACGCTGCGGACGCAACGAATAGTCCTCGTTCTCGCTGTTATAACGCGAATGATAGGGACGGTCGCCGCCCTCAGCATTCGGATTGAAGCGGGGACGTTGCGGACGCTGCGGGCGGTCTTCGCCGGCACCGCTGTAACGCGGCCGATAGGGACGGTCGCCGCCTTCGGCGTTCGGATTGAAACGAGGGCGTTGCGGACGCTGCGGGCGGTCTTCGCCGGCACCGCTGTAACGCGGCCGATAAGGGCGGTCGCTTCCATAAGAGCGGTCGCTATTGTACGGACGGTCTGTATTGTAAGAACGCTGCGGACGGTCGGCATTTTCAGCATTCGGATTGAAACGCGGACGATGCGGGCGGTCGCTGCTGTAGGCGCGCTGCACACGCTCACCGTTTTCGTTGTTAAATCTCGGGCGATAAGGACGATCGCCATTTTCGCGGTTGTAAGACGGACGGCTGTAGTTTCCGTCAAATTGATTACCATCACGGTCACCACCAGAATTCTCCGCTGAGGAAAAAGCATCACGCCATGTTTCGTTTTCTGTACTCATTTGTTTGTTCGAATAAAATTAGACTTTGGCCTCACGGCCTGTTATATTTGTTTTCAACGTGGAGGAATTACCTCTTTCCCCTAAACAAGCGACACCCGTCGGTTGTTTGCAGGAAACAACAAAAACGCCCTGAAAAAAGCAATTCCTCCTAAAAACAGTCTTTCAGGGCTCCTGCTCGTCAGATTCCCGTATAGGTATGCGGAGTGATTACCCGCAGTTCCTGCTTCAGGTTTTCGCTGACATCCAGTCCTTCGATAAAATTCCTGATAGACTCTTCTGTGATAGCCTGGTTGGTGCGCGTCAACGCCTTCAGGGCCTCGTAGGGATGCGGATAGGCCTCACGGCGCAGGATGGTCTGAATGGCTTCGGCCACTACGCTCCAGCAGTTGTCCAGGTCGCGGCAGATGGCCGTTTCGTTCAGCAGCAGCTTGCGCAGTCCCTTGAGCGAGCTTTGGATGGCGATGACGATGTGTCCGAAAGGCACACCGATGTTGCGCAGCACCGTCGAGTCCGTCAGGTCGCGTTGCAGGCGCGACACGGGCAGCTTCACGGCCAGATGCTCCAGAATGGCGTTGGCCATGCCCAGGTTGCCTTCGGCGTTTTCAAAATCAATGGGGTTCACCTTGTGAGGCATGGCACTGGAGCCCACCTCGCCCGCCTTGATTTTCTGCTTGAAGTATTCCATCGAAATATATTGCCAGAAGTCGCGGTTCATGTCAATCATTATGGTGTTGATGCGCTTCATGGCATCGAAGATGGCAGACAGGTTGTCGTAATTGGAAATCTGCGTAGTGTATTCCTCGCGTTCCAGCCCCAGCTTTTCGGACACGAAACGGTTGCCGAATGCCTTCCAGTCATATTCGGGATAGGCCACATGGTGCGCGTTATAGTTGCCGGTAGCGCCGCCGAACTTGGCTGTCACGGGGCAAGCCTTCAGCACGGCAAGCTGACGCTCCAGACGATAGACGAACACATTGATTTCTTTTCCCAGACGGGTAGGCGAAGCTGGCTGGCCGTGCGTCTTGGCCAGCATAGGGATGTCAGCCCACTCTTCGGCATACGTGCGGAGCTGTGCTATGAGCTCCTCTATCTGCGGATAGTAGACATTGTGCAAAGCCTCCTTTACCGAAAGGGGAATGGAAGTATTGTTGATGTCCTGCGAAGTCAGCCCGAAGTGGATGAATTCTTTATAGTCATCCATTCCACCCAGCTTGTCGAATTCTTCCTTGAGGAAGTATTCCACAGCCTTCACGTCGTGATTGGTCACGCTCTCGATGTCCTTGATGCGTTGCGCGTCGGCCTCCGAGAAGTTCCGGTAAATGTTTCTCAAGGTTTCGAACACAGCCTTGTCCACGCCTTTCAGCTGCGGCAGGGGCAGTTCGCACAGGGTGATGAAATATTCCACTTCCACCTGTACACGGTATTTGATCAGGGCAAATTCGGAAAAATAGTCGGCCAAAGCCTCCGTCTTTCCACGATAACGGCCGTCAATCGGAGAGATGGCGGTAAGTAAATCCAGTTTCATACGTCGTATTCAGTTGATAATTATCAGGCTGCAAAATTACGGCTTTTTTCTGAGTTTTCCCCCTTAGAAACATTTTTTTTGAAACGTTCCGGCCGCAAGTGCCGACAAGGCTCCAGTCTCCGGGCGGGCTTCCCTGGCAGGTGCTCGCCTCCGCCCGAAGGAATGCAGCATTTTTTCGCCCGGAACGGACTGCCCCTGCCCGCGGTTCCGGCCCATCCGCTTCCGCGAGATGAGCCATCCGGCATGGCCGAAGGCACAGCCAACCGGCCGGCCGTTTCAGGAAGCGGGCGGCCTCGTTCCGGCGGCCTCGGACGGGTATATACGGCCGCCTCGGACCATGCAAGCATCCTCCGCGGACCGTGCAAGCATCCTCCGCGGACCGTGCAAGCATTCTCCACGGACCGTGCAAGCATCCTCCGCGAGCCGTGCAGGTGGCAGTTTCCGGGCACACGTTTTTATCTGAGAAAAGGCCCTGCGGCAGGGTCCTGAGGCTTTGTGGGCTGACGCTATCCGCACGGGACAGGCATGGCGGGAACGCTTCACGGCACGACACCGGAATTAGAGTCTACGGCTTCCTCGAGTCTGGGCAAGGCCGCTCGCCGCCTGAAGGGAGCATGCTTTCCGACCAGCCGGGGCCGGCATGGAAGAGGCGGCGGACATCAGGGCGCATCCATGGAGGTAATGTCCTTGACCGGGCGAACCACACCGGCATGTCTGCTCTCATTGACCAGAATAAAATTGCTGTGTACCCACCACATGAAACCGCTACGGTCACCACTTGCATAAGGGTATGTCCCATTCAACGAGAATCCGGTCTGGCACACATAATAACCGTCATAATCGGCATCCCATGCACTACGCGGCAGGCGTGTGGACATAATCAGCAATTCGCGTTGGTTGGGGATGCGGTAGCCTACCGGGCTTGGGTCATTCGTCTGGTAAAAAGTCCACTGGTTCCGCGTTCCAAAGCGGTTGGGATGTACTTCAAAATAAGTGTACGGCCGGTTGTCCGCATCCCGTTCGTTATGGGGCGCCAGTCTGGTCTCAAGATTCGTCCGCCTCGACTTTTCGTTCATATTGCTGACGTCAATCCGGTAGCGCATCGTTCCGCCCATCTGCTGATAGTCCACCAAATCAGCAGGCTCTTTATCCGGTTCATCCAGCGGCAGCCCCAGGTTGCGCAGACAGCGGTAGGAATAGTATTCTCCGTTATAATTCTTTTCCGAACCGCTTTTAAGGCCCAATGAAGCTCCCTCTTCCGACCACAGCACCCAAGGGTCGGTATTTTCCATATAGGAACTGGAAGTGTAGTGCCAGTACTTCTTCACCTTGCCGTCTTCGGTCCGGTCCACATCGTTGCGCGGATAAAGACGGGAGGGTTCGTCCAAGGCATATTCACCCAAATAGATGTCTATCAACTGGTTGATGCTGGCCAGGTACCAGCGTATTTCGTCGGCATCTACGATATTGTCGCCGTTGAGGTCGCGGTTGCGGATGAGGCAGGCATAGATGGCCCTGTTGTAGCCTGCATTCAGTCCGTAATGAGTGCTCGTATTCAGCACAGTGGTCCATTCCAATTTCCTGGGACGGGTTGCATAGTCATTTCCCAAAAGAATGCGAAGCGTGTTCTCGCGTCCGTTATCCTTGCCGGTAACAGTTCCCTGACTGATACTTCCAGTCCAGAGCCTCTTGGCCTCCATGACCGACTCCAGCCCCCAGCCGGTATCCAGTTCCGCCTTGTTCACATTGTAAACGGTACGGATGCTGCGCTGACGGAAGTAATACTGGGCCTTGACGATGCTCGACTGATTGTCCGGGCTGAACCTTGCATCGTCAACGATGATATACAGCTGGCGGTCATCCGTTTCGGCCATGCGTTTCCACAGCTTGAGGTCCAGCGCCGGCTTCTCCTCCGTGGGGTCATAGACATAAACGTTTTCATCCACAAAAGCAGTAATGCTCACATTGCCATTCTCATCGAAAACAGCGGACTGGTCTTTGGCCGCCTCTTCTCTCAGAAAGTTCATCAGTTGGTTCACATCGCGCAGGCGGGCATGCGGATAATTCCTGTCGGGAGTACTGTAATAAGGAGAGGGCTGATTGTTATGTTCCTCATCCACAGGAAACGGGTCGTTGTAATTCTGGTCGCCCGGATACTTTACAAGTTTATCATCATCCACACCGTATTCCCGGTTGACGGCAAACTTTATCCAACGGTAGTCGCGCAGATTGGCAGGAATCTTGCCCGCGTCGGCAACGACTTCATGCACGCCCCGGCTGAAGGGTGTGCTGACTCCCCAGCGGAGGATGCCGGCCGTGGAGCCGTCTTGCTTTTCCGTAAATCCGCTTTTGTTCAGTTTAATCAGGCGGCGGTCGTAATGGGAGTCGAAATAAAAAACGTCATGAAAGCTCATCACCACATCGCCGTCGTATCCCGGACGCTGTTCCTCTTCGCCCGGCATAACATCCACATCGATGCTGTCCACCCCCTTTATGGTAACCGTATATGTATAAGAATGGTTGCGCAGGGTCTCGTAGTCGTTGACATCCCCATCGGCATAGCCCAAGTGGACAGTCAGCCGCACATTGGCATAAGTCAGCTGCTTCAGGCCGTCCACCTCTTCAAAATAGGACAACAGGCCGGTGATTTCCACGTAAGTGGAGTTGGCATGGGCATACAGGAAGTCGCCGGGAGTTACGCTGCCGCCGGCATCCGTTGTTGTTTTTTCCCTTTTATCACGCAGGGCATAGGCTTTCTTCGCATCTGTTTCTGTGATTTTCTGTTTATACATCTTCCGGTTCTCCGGCATGTAGAACACGAAACTGCCACCCTGGTACAGGCTTCCCTCGCGGATGAAGTCCTCGAACTCGTAGACAGACGAAGCGAAATAGACGCATCCTTCTCCGTCGGCATCGCCAGGTCCGCCAGCATCCACTTTATCTCGGGGCAGGATAAACGACTGCCGGGGCACCTGCTTCACCCTCCAGCCGGTGGGCTGGAAAGAAAATTCAGTCTTGCTTGCATCCGGCGACATGGCTTTCACCACGAACTTCACTTTGGCGTCGGTGCGCTCCAGCTGCAACGTACAGCCCAAAGTTTCCGTTCCGGCACTCTCCACGGCAGGAATGGTCACCAGAGTGGGGTCCTTACCCGCCTGGGGTTCCTTCATTTTGGCATATCCTGTCATCATAAAGAAGGCACTGCGGTAGATGGAATTGTCGCGCATCGCCATCACTTTTGTTTTCAGCTCGTCCAGGGTTCTCACCGCGTCCAGTTCTTCGGCCGTCACAGTATAGGCGGTAGAGGTGCTTCCGTCGGCCAGATTGGCTATGCCCACGATGGTGGCATTGTTCAACGATTTGGTGCTGAATACGAGTTTGCCCGAGTTCAGAAGATTGTCTCCGCTGTCATAACTCAATCCGCTGCCCGGCTTGCAGAAGAAACGGTCGTGCACCTCCCCTGCTTCATTGAATATCAGTATGTACACATTGTCTACCCGGTTCTCCGACGCTTTGTCTTGCGCGGTGCGGGTCTCCACGGCAGCCTCCGTAGCCCTGAATGCCAGCCGTACTGTTACGGGTATGCCTTCGGCCACGCGGTCGGGAAGGCCGCCGAAAGTGTCCTCCGTACAGGCCGCCAGGAGCAGCGCCGCTCCTGCCGCAGCCATCATTCTCGTCATTTTCATTATTATGTTCATAATCATCTGGAGTTTTAATCGAAGTCGGGCACAGTGATGTCAACATCCGCCCAATCCACCACCTCAAAGTCCACCTCGATATGCGTCTTCCCGCTGAGTGTCACGCCAATGTTCACCTGTTTGTTTCGGGGAATGGAGTTGAAACGGGTTCCGTCCATGTGCAGGAATGCCATCTGGGGGTAGTCACCGTGCTGAGTTTTGAACCCGATGGTATAGGGCGAAGCCGTCGTACCGCTGGTCCAGGCAAACGACGGATAGAGATAGCATATCAGCACTTTGCTCTCTCCGGGCCTGATGGTATAAGCCACTTCGTCCGTGTACACCTGCTCTTTATAAATCTGTTCGGGCGGCACGTCCAGTTCCGCTTCCTTGAAAAGATAGAAACTGTTGCCAAAGAACTGGCCGAAGGAAATTTCGTCCACACGGATGTCGGCTGTGAAGTTGTTCTTGACAGCCATCCGCAATTTGGCAACGCACCGTTTCAGTTCAACAGAGATTTGGTCTCCCCCTGTTATCTCATGATTTTTGCCCATCCAGCTCATGGGAAGCCCCTTCTTCGAATTTTCGGCCAGGAGTTCTGTGCCGCGTTTGGGGAAGAAAGCATAGTTTGGGTCAGTAATCAGCACTTTGCTGTAGTCTCCCGTTTCCACCGCCTGATTCTGCATGGTAAGAATGTCGGTGTAGTCCTGGCCGATGCTTGCCTCATTGACAACGACACAAATCTGCGCCGTGCCCAAAGGTACGTTCCCAATAGTAAGTACATAGTTCCCGGTGCTACTCTGTTGGGCCTTTGCCAGTTCATCCTCTGTGTAAAACCGGTTAATGGTAGTGGCATTGTTATTCTCCCGCAGCGAGTAAATGACAACACGCAGGGTATGAATGGCACTCTCTTCCACCGTCAGGTTGGTCTCATAACCCTCACTGGGAAAGCCGGTCCGTGTGGCAGCCTCAGGACGGGGAATGAGCAGGCGCACGCTTGTGGTGCGGCCTGCGGCAACGGAATCATCGGCCGTATCGGCACAGGCAACGCAGAACAGCAGAAGCTGCGAAAGCAGCCAGCAGTGTAGCAAGAAAGGTCTCGTGATGCACATATCTCTATTCATATAGTCGTTCAGGCCTATGGATTATTGACAGCATTTCCCTCGTCATCGTCGTCCCACGATACCGAAGTATCCTCTATATCCCAGTCCTTGATGGAGACTGTCAGGGTGATATCCTGACCGTCCATCACATTTTCAGGAATGACGGCCTTGTAGTTGTAGCGGCAGCCTGTGTACCATTGGTCCTCTACCACAACGCTGCCCCCATTCCTATCAGCGACCGTTTGTTCACCCGTGGCGAGCGGCACCGCATAACGTTTGGAGAACACCAGACTCCCGCCGTCTGCATACGCCTCGCGGATGTTCACAGTGAAAGTCACGATGATGCCAGCATTTTCCTGGGGGATGACAAGCAAGGGCGCGGAGGTGGCAGAAACACTGTTAGCCACGCCCAATGGAGCTTCCGCCGGATAAAAGGCGAACTCTTTCCTGTCGGAAGCATGGTTCATCCATGAAGGGGAAGACGTACTTAGATAATCGGCTTTTACCGCTATCGTCAGACGCAGATTGGTCACGTCTATGGAATGCGAAGCCAGCTTGTTCTCGAAAGTGAAGGTTAACAGAGACAGCAGATGACGGAACTTCAACCCGACTGCGCTCTGACTGTTGATAACACGGTCTGCCAGGACGGAAGTTGCCGAAGCAGTCATCAAATCCACCGCGGCATCGCCCGTGGCAGAGCAGTCAAAGCCACTGACGGTGACGGTACCTTCGTCGGTCACGGCAACGGCATCAGCCTTCAGTCCGGCAGGGTAAACAGCGTAGAAGTTATACGTCTGCCCCGGCATCCAATATTCCGTCCCCTGATAGGTGCATCCGTTAGCAGTCTTTGTCACTTCCCTGCCACTGAAGACATTGTTTCCGCCGTAGCCGCCCCACACATTGAAGCGGCTACCATTCGGAAGCTCTGTTCCCGTCACGGCAGCACGCGTTTCGGCCTGTGGGCTGAATCCAATGGATACAAGCCCGTCAACAGGAGGCTCGTCTACCACAATGGTGGTGCAGGCGGCCAGACAGAGAACAGCCGGGCAGAGGATAGAATATAGGGTGTACAACTGTTTCATTGTTTGTTTCCGGTTTTCAAACTATTAGTATGCTCCCATAGCGGATTAAAAGGAGGTGGCACAGTAAGCTATGAGAATCGTTATTTGTTGCAGACTAATGCCACAGTAGCCATGCGGCCGGTCAGGCAAGTACGAATTAAATGAGAATTAAGAATTATTGTTGGGGAGTGATGGAGGTATCACCAGTACTTTCCCAAGTATCAACATCAGTAACCTTAAAATCGATTTTAGTAAGCTTACCTTCATCATCAATATCGTCAGCATTAACCTCTACCGTATAATTGTAACGAAATCCAGGAGTCCAATTGCCTTTCTCTGTGTCCTGTATAGCACCGTCATAGTTCAAATTTGCAGTAAAGGTACCTTCCTTCAAGGGAGTTTGGATAGCCAGAGCAGTAGCATCATAGAAACTAGCCTTAAAGCTAACATTCAAGTTTGAATTTCTCTGCGGGATAACAAAGAGGTCTACAGCATGCGTTCCATCTTCTGCAATATCTGCGATATCCGCAAATGTATAAGTTCCAGTAGCTTCTCCATCCCAATCAATAGATGATGCAGTATAAGTTCCGGTAGCAGTCTTAACAGCATTTTCTATCTTGATTTCTGAGATTTTAAGCGTATAAGAACGAGAATCCGTATTAGTAAATGTAAACTTCACCTGTGACAACATGTGGTTGAAGTTAAAATCAACTGTTCCATAAGCAGATACATCGGTTTGTGAGGTTTTGGAAGCAAGAGCAGCTATCAAGTCTTTATCAGCAACAGTATAACCTTTGATAGTCAATGTTTTGTTTGCAGGTGCAAATTCCACATCCGACAAAGCTTCATTGCCATTAGAATATGCAGCAAATTCGTAAGCATTATTAGCTACCCAGTAAGCAGTTTTATCAGGTGTCCATGATTCTCCTGAACCTGTTACTGCAATATTTACATAATCAGGAGACCATGAGTTACCATGATAACCAAACACATTAAACTGTGTCAGTCCGGACTTATCAATTTCTGTCACCGCCCTTGTACTGTTATTCACAAACGAACCAAAACCAATAGCGCGGCCTTCCGCCATCTCCAGCACTTCACTCTGCGTGCAACTTGCAAAGACTACCACAGCCGTAACAAGCCAATAAAAATGTTTCTTCATAATTACTACTGGTGCGATAAAATCGCATTAGTTTTAAATATCATCAAATAACGAGAGTTCTTTGACATTTTGGTTTAAAATGATTGATGAGTCTTGCT
>NZ_CASFWU010000047.1 GCF_949298305.1 uncultured Bacteroides sp.
ATATTATATAATATATATATAATATATAATATTAAAATAATTAACATTTCATTCTATTCACTCCATCAAAGCCTGAAATCCGATTTTTAGCTTACTGTAATTGTAATTGTAATTGCAAGACTGTGATTTGTCATTGAAAGAAAAAATCGCCAAAAGTACGCATTTATTGAAATATGAAGGCAGGAATAAGAGCCAAAGCCATCAGCAGAATAAGAGGGCTTAGCATTACCGCCATTACCTCCCCCCATCCAAAGGCAATCCGCTATCCATTGACAGAGCAGGATAAGCGTTTATTCTGCCAACGCTTCAGCTTATATTCCAAGCGACCGCCTCCACCTGAACGGAGCGGCCCTCTTCCTGCCTAACGAACACAAAGAAGAATTGGCGCAAAAACGCTCATGGGGTATTGCTAATTCAAGAAAAAATTATTATCTTTGCCATACGAACCAACACCTCCCCTCTCCACCCTCAATCCTGATTTGACACATTGGATTGACAGTAAATTAGTCACTATCAATCCTAAAAAAACAAAGAGTAAAATGAACCATGAAAGAACATTATCGGCTTAGAATAGGAGACACATCCGCAGACGGAAGAGTCAGAATTATAGACAAAGACAGACTATGTTACTTGGTCGAGTCGCAAAGCAAAGGAGCCAGAGGAATACGTACCATCTCGCAAAAACTTTTGGAAGAATATGTAGCATATTTCAAGAAACATCCGGACGCATCCGCCAATGAAGCGCGCGATGAATTATGCGGACAGACAGATATTGACAGATTTGAATACGGCTACACCGCGACGCTGACCATATTGGCCAAAATGGTGTTGGGTCCCCATGAAATGATTAACGAAAGCCCTGCGGAGCACCCTGCGGAAAGCGCTGTCGTCAAGGCCGATGCCGGCATGTTTCGCCGCTACGCCACCGCCATCCAGTCAAAACCCTTCGTGCTGCTGGCGGGCATATCGGGCACAGGCAAGTCGCGCATTGTGAGGCAACTGGCCTTCGCCACTGGCGGAGAGTCGCCCGACCGGGTACAAAAGCCCTTCAACTACGAAATGATACAGGTGCGCCCCAACTGGCACGACTCTACGGAGCTGATGGGGTACGAGACCCGCATATCGGGAGACCCCGAGTATAAGACGACAGACTTCCTGCGCTTCCTGGCCAAGGCGTGGTACTTTGAGGACACCCCCTTCTTCTTGTGCCTGGACGAAATGAACCTGGCCCCCGTGGAGCAATATTTCGCCGAATACCTGAGCGTGCTGGAGACCCGCAAGCTGAGGGGAGGAAAGATTGAGACAGACCCGCTGGTGCCGGCACTGAACAGCTTCGGAAAGAAGAGGGACAACACCTGGGTGGGCGACAGCATCCTGAACGACCTGTTCGGCGACGTGTGGAGAAGAAACGGCGAAATCGTCGACAAGGACAAAGGCAGGGAGGCCCTGCTGCGCGAAACCTTCCGCACGGAAGGCATCGGCCTGCCGCCCAACCTGATTGTGATGGGGACGGTCAACATGGACGAAACCACCTTCAGCTTCTCGCGCAAGGTGCTGGACCGCGCCATGACCCTCGAAATGAACGAAGCCGACCTGGGAAGCGGCCTCAGCAAGGCGCAAACAAGCCTGCCGGCCATCGACGCACCCGCCATCCTGCCCTACGCCGTGGAGGCCGTGGACGTGTATGAGAGCAACAGGGAGACGTGCGACATCGTCATCGCCTACCTGAACCGAATCAACGAGACACTGAAAGGCACCCCCTTCAAGATTGCCTACCGCACACGCAACGAAGCCATCCTGTACGTACTGTCCAACCTGACATACCCCGACAACGATGCCTGCTACAACCTGATTAGAGCGCTGGACGAGGTGACGGACATGAAGATACTGAGCCGCATTGAGGGCGACAAGAACAAGCTGATGAACTGGCAACAGACGGGATGCATTCTGGACGACCTCAAAGCACAAATCCGACAACAGTTTGACGACATCTACAAGTGTTTCGATGCTACGGAAGGCGAGAAATCCATGTACGACAACATGCAGGAAGATTCTATCTCCCTACGGAAATTGGAAGAAATGAAGCGCAAGCTGGAGAACACGTATTATTGTACCTATTGGAGTTGACAAGTCATGGAAGCACTGCTGAAGCTGGAGCACAAGGACTTTGAACTGCTGGTTTCCTGCAATTCGTATGACAGGACTTTCAAGAAGGCGGCCGCCTGTATGAGAGTGGGCGCAGACGCGGAAGCCTTGCAGTCCTACTACATCTGGAGCGACAAGAGCGCGGTGCTCACTTGCAGGGGAAACACAGTAGTACAGGGCACGCATGTCCCCTCCGCATTCTTTGAGAACACGGACTACCAATACTGGATACGCTTCAAGACGGCGGTCAGGACGGCCTACATCGACACCCCGCTGCGCGCCGTCAGCGAAGGCTTCTGCTTCAACGAAGACGCCCAGGTACTGTACGGCCACATCAACTACGGCAACGACATCGGACGGACAGACCTGAAAATAAGCTATCGCCCGGAGGGCGGAGAAAAACAGTCTTTCGTCTTCAGCTATGACGTGCTCTCCACCAAGCTGGACTATCACAACGACCTGAAGCACATCATCCGCGACATTGAGCAGGAATATCGGATGCTCTCCATCGACTTCTTCCGCCGCACCCATCACTCCTTTGCCGAGAAGCAGCAGGGAGAGACGCCCGACATCATCTGGTGGAATGTGTTCAGAGAGGTGAACGAAGAGTTCATACAGGCTGTGAAGGCGGTGGTGGACCGTCCCCGACACAAAATAAGCCGCAAGGAAACCTATTGCAGGGCAGACAAGCTGAAACGCCTGAACCCCAAACTGGAAAGCGAACTGGCCGAACACCGCGCTGAAACGCACAGGCTATACAGGACAGAAGTGCCCGACATGAGCGCCGACACCTTCGAAAACCGCTTTCTGAAGTATGCCGTCAAGACGGTAGCCATGAAATTCATGGAGCTGAAGGCAAGAATCGTGGAAAACTATCCCATGGACTCCAGCATACGGTTCATAGAGACCCTGACCGACACCGAGGAAGAACTGAAACGACTGATGAACCACTCCTTCTTCCGCATGGTGGGGAACTTCAAAGGCATGAACCAAGAGTCGCTTGCCCTGAAGCAGGGGACAGGCTACTCGCAAATCTACCGCATTTGGTTGCTGCTGACATGCAGCTACGACCTGGAGGAGGGCATCCGAAGCCTGGAACTGAAGGACATTGCCACCCTCTACGAAATATGGTGCTTCATCGAGGTGAAAAACCTGGTCAGAAGCCTGCTGGGCGAAAACAACCTCGACGTGGACAACCAAAGCCGCGTGGAGCTGAACAGGCATTTCACCTATTCGCTGACCAAAGGACAAACGTCGAAAGTAGTCTTTTCGCGCATGACCTCCGAGGGAGAAAAGGTGGAGCTGGCCGAGGTCATCTACAACCCCAAAGAAGATAGAAAGAGCGACACTAACGAGACTTCCATTGAACACACCTACTCGTTCACCGTCCCCCAAAAACCCGACATCGTGCTCCAACTGACCCGCCGCGACATTGACACAGGCTTCAGGCTGACCTATCTGTTCGACGCCAAATACAGAATAGAAAAACCACAGGCCGAGGGGGCAGATACCCCGCCCGACGACGCCATCAACCAAATGCACCGCTATCGGGACGCCCTCTACTACGACCCACGGCAGGAGGGACTCCCCATCAAGAAGGAGGTGCTGGGCGGCTACATCCTCTTCCCCGGCAACGGGACCGACGACGAAGTGGCCCAAGCCGACTTCTACCGCTCCATCGAGAAAGTGAACATCGGAGCCTTCCCGCTACGCCCCAACAACAAGAACAGCAGCTGCCTGCTGAGGAACTTTCTCCAATCACTGATATGGGAGCAGCCCACCCTCCAAATCCTGCAAGACGTAAAGGCACAGAAAGGCACCACGCTGACCTTGGAAAAGAGCGGAACCATCCTTGCCGTCACCATCTTTGAAAACGGCCAGAGGGAATACTACCAACAATTCATGGACAGGGAGAAGGAGATAGAATATTACTTCGGAAAAATCACCCTTTCCAACCAGCTGTCGAAGCTGAACTTTCAGAAGTACGACTACTTTGTACCCGTCATCAAGGGAAAGATAAGGGACATCTACCTGATAGAGCACAGCTCCATCCGCTACCGCAAAGAACTGCCCCGCCTGAACAACAGGCCCATTGCCGACGACGACGTGCGCATCGTCCTCAAGCTGGTCAAGCCCTCCTACCTGGTAGGCAGCAAGCAGTTTGTCAGCCTGCACCCCAACCTGTTCCCTCCCCGTCGCTGGGGCTTCAGGGAGTTTGTCTCCGTCCGCGAGCTACTGGGCTATGCCGCCGCGGAATGAGGACCTCAAGGGGCAGGCACGCACCCGACATCGCACACACCTGCCACACTCCCCCGCCTGCGAGAAACGCCAAATGACAAATGACAATTACAGTTAGTGAAAATTGATTCCGAGGAGGGAGAAAGAAGGCGGATGGAAAGGGGGCGTGTCAGGCGCATCCATCCACACACTGCCGGAGCATCGCCCCCTTGGGCCGCATCATTTTTCTCGAACAGGCGGCGAGACATGCCGTCAGTACCCCCGGTTCTGCTTCAGGTGGGGGTTCATGCCTATCACCTGCTCGGGGATGGGGAAGACGGTGGTGAAGCCGGTGGCTTCGCCCTCTACCTGCGGACGGTGGCTGTAGGCGCGGGTGAAGCGGCCGAAGCGGATGAGGTCCTGCCTGCGCCAGCCCTCCCAGGCCAGCTCCAGCAGGCGCTCGTCCAGCAGGGTCTCCAGCGTGGCGGGGCGCGAGGGTGCCCCTACCCTGCCGCGCACCTGCTCCAGCTCGGCGTCGCCATTGCCGCCGGCACGCACGAGGGCCTCGCTCTTCATCAGCAGCACGTCGGCATAGCGGAAGAGGACGATGTCGTTGTCCACCAGCTTGCCGTCCTTCAGGCCGGTGGGGTCCACCTCGTCGGTGGGGTCCACCTCGTACTTCTTCATGCGGGCGCCGGCGGTCTTTTCGCCTTCCTTGCCCGAGAGGTCGAGGGCCACGAGGCGCGGCTGGTAGACCAAGGGCGTGCGGCCGTCGTCCAGCAGGACGGGGTTGCCCTGCAGGTCGGTCACCGCGTCGGCGTAGTAGCAGAGGCGGAAGCGGGGGTCCTCCCCGTCCGTGCCGTAGCCGAAGACGTCGAGCGCGTCGAGCGTGGCCGAGGCGCCGTTCTCGCCTCCCAGGCCGAGGGCCTTGGCGTGGTTGTAGTGGCGCGAGCGGAAGAGGTAGATGAACTGGTTGGTGTAGAGGGTCTTGCTCATGGGGATGACGAAGATGTTCTCGGCCGAGGACTCGTTGAATACGGCGAAGTTGCTGCCGTAGTCGGGCTCCAGGCGGTATCCGCTATGGGTGATGAGGTCGCAGTAGTGGCAGACGGTCTGCCAGGCGTCCATCGTCTGTCCGTCCACCTCGAAGGTGATGCGGCTGCCGTCGGGGCGCCGGCCGTCTGTCCAGTCGTCGTCGGTGTAGACTTCGGCGTTCAGGGCCAGCTTGGCCAGCAGGAACCAGGCCACGGGGCGGGTGACGCGGCCGTAGTAGACGCCGGGCTGGTTGCTGCGCTCGCCGCTCAGGACGGGCAGGGATTGCTGGAGCTCGGTGACAATGAAGCGGAAGAGCTCGCTGCGCTCCACCTGGAGGAGGTCGGCGGAGGTGTCGTCCGTATGCCTGAGCAGGGGCACGCGGCCGAAGAGGTCCATGATGTAGTAATAGAACAGGGCCCGCAGGGCGCGCACCTCGGCGCGGAGGGGCTCCACGTCGTCGGCAGGACGGGCGGCGGCGTAGGCGTCTATCTTCTCCAGCGAACGGTTGCAGAGCACGACGGCCTGGT
The DNA here is from genome assembly GCF_949298305.1 of uncultured Bacteroides sp. Taxonomy (GTDB): domain Bacteria; phylum Bacteroidota; class Bacteroidia; order Bacteroidales; family Bacteroidaceae; genus Bacteroides. The sequence continues at coordinate 5,925 of NZ_CASFWU010000047.1, forward strand.
AGAGGTACTCCCAGGTGTCGAAAATGGCATTGTTGCTGACGCCCCAGCGGTGGAGGTAGAGGCCCTGCCAGAAGCCGCCGTCGTACCAGTCGGCGCCGCGGGTGGGCATGATGGCCTCGTCGGTGGTGAAGGTGTTGAGGTCGTAGACGCCGCGGCCTGTGCCTTGCAGGCCCTGGCTGTCGGCATAGCCGCCGATGTGGGTGTAGAGCGTGGCTACATGGTAGCGGTAGACTTCCTGCAAGGAAGCGGCGGTCTGGTCCTCGCCTATGGCGTCGCGGGGGTTCTCTTCCAGAAAGCCGCTGCACGCGGAGAGGAGCAGGGCAAGCAGCAGGCAGGCTGCAAGGGTGAAATGGGTATGGTGTTTCATGGCGGGTCTCCTTTCTTTTTTAGAAGTTCAAACTAAGGCTGAGCGTATAGGTGCGCGACAGGGGGTAGGTGCGCTTGTCGTCCACCCCCAGGGTGGAGTCTACCTGCGTGCTGTTGATGAGGGGCGTGAGGCCCGAATAGGCGGTGAGGGTGCCCAGGTTGTTGACGGTGAAGGCCAGGCGCACGCTCTTCAGCAGGCGGCCGGCAGGCAGGGGAGCCGTCCAGCCCACGGTGAGGTAGTCGAAGTGGATGTAGTCGCCCCGCTCCAGCCAGTAGTCGGTGGCCGTCTGGTCGGTTATCATGCGGCGGGGCGCGTCGGCCATGACGTTGTAGTCGGGCAGGCTGTTCATGTTCATATAGGTCAGGGCGGTGCCGTTGTATATCTTGTGGCCGAAGGCGCCGTTGACCTGCAGGGAGACGTCGAAGCGGCGGTAGCGGAAGCTGATGTTGGAGCCCAGCAGAACCTTGGGGACGGCCTGGCCGGCAATGTAACGGTCCTCGCCGTCCTCGAGGTCGACGCCGCCGCCGTTGAGGTCGGCAATGTCGTACTTGTAGCCGCCGTTGTCGTCGGACACGAGGCCGTTGCAGCGGGGCAGGTAGAAGACGCCCAGGGGCTGGCCCACAATCTGGTAGACGATGTTGTTGTAGCCGCCGTGGAAGCCGGCTCCGTTCAGGCCCGCGATGGCCGTGTACTCGGCGGCCGAAATCCACTGGCCGTCATACAGGCCGCTCAGCGAGAGCAGCTTGTTGCGCTGCCAAGTGAGGTTGGCGTTGACGGTCAGCTCCATGTCCCTGGTGCGGAGGGGCGTGACGCCCACGGCCACCTCCAGGCCGCTGTTGCGCATGGAGCCGATGTTGGCCAGCAGGGAGTTGTAGGGGAAGGGCGGGACGCTGACGTGGTAGGAGTAGAGCATGTCCGCGGTCTTGGAGCGGTAGGCGTTGAACGAGAGCAGCAGGCGGCTGTCGAGCATGGCCAGGTCGAAGCCGGCGTTGAAGGTGTACTTCACCTCCCACTTCAGGTCGGGGTTGGCGTTGCGCAGGGTCTCGTAGGTGACCAGCGGCGTGTTGCCCACGGGCACGATGCCGTTGGGCTTCACCAGCGACATGGTGGTGTAGGAGTCGATGCCGCCCTGGTTGCCCGCCAGACCGTAGCCGAGGCGCACCTTCAGGTTGTCTATCCACGTGACGGAGCGCATGAAGTCCTCCTGCGTCACATTCCACGCCACAGAGGCCGAGGGGAAGAAGCCCCACTTGTGGTTGGCGCCGAACTTGGACGAGGCGTCGGTGCGGGCGTTGAGGGTGAGCACGTAGCGGTTGTCGAACGTATAGTTGACGCGGGCCAGGAAGGACACCAGGCGGGGGTCGTTGTAGTAGGAGCCCGTCCCCTCCCAGGGGCGCAGGGCGCCGCCCTGCAGGTTGTGGTAGCCCATGGCGTCGGAGGTGAAGTTGGTGACGGTGGTGTAGAAGCCCGAGAAGGTCTCCTTGGACACCTCGCCCAGGGCCAGCAGGTCGATGAAGTGGCGGCCGGCCTGCTTCTGCCAGGTCAGCATCATGTTGCCCAGCAGGGTCTCCGCGCGGCGGCTGCCGCGATAGGCCTGTCCGCCTCCCCAGACGGGAGTGGGCAGGTACTGGTCGTCCTCCGTCTGGCTATACGTGTAGGCGCCGAAGAGCACCAGCTTCCAGTCGAGCGGCAGGGTGACGTTGAGCCGCGCGTGGGCGCTGAAGTAGGACGTGGCGTCGCGGTTGTCCACCTCCATCCAGGCCAGGGGATTGGTAATCTGGCTGGCCGTCGTCAGCTGTTCCCATCCGCCCGAGGCGTTGTGCCCCGCAGGGAAGGTGGGATTGAAGGCGGCGGCGGAGTAGAAGGTCTTCTGGAGGTCGAACAGGGTGCGGTCGCGCTTGACGGAGCCGAACAGGCCCAGCTCGCAATCCAGCAGGCGGTCTATCAGCTTCTGGTTGAGGTTCATGTTGGAGGTGAACAGCTTCATCGCCTCGTTGCGGATGACACCCTCGCGCTCCAGGTAGCCCAGCGAGACGCGGTAGTCCGACCGCTCGCCTCCGCCATAGAGGGCTATGTTGTGGTTCTGCTGGATGCCTGTCTGCTCGATGGCCTTCTGGAAGTCGGTGTCATATCCCAAGTCCACCGCCTCCAGCCCGCGGTCGGCAACGGCCCGTCGGTAGGCGTCGGCGCTGAGCATGTCCAGGCGGCGGTAGGCGTGGGAGATGCCGAAGTTGCCGCTGTAGTTGACGTGCGTCTTGCCGCCCGCGCCCCGCTTGGTGACGATGTTGATGACGCCCGAAGCGCCGCGCGAGCCGTACTGGGCCGTCTCCGAGGCGTCCTTGAGGATGGTGAAGCTCTCGATGTCGGTGGGATAGAGCGAGGTCAGCATGGAGAGGTCGCCGGGCACGCCGTCCACCACAATGAGGGGTTCGTTGCCGCTGGTGAGCGAGGTGGTGCCGCGCAGGCGGACCGACTCGAGGGCGGCGGTGCCGTTTCCGTTCTTCTGGATGGTGAGCCCCGCCACACGCCCCTGGATGGCCTCCAGCGGATTGGAAAGCAGCTCTCTATTCATCTGTTTCTCGGTGATAAGCTCTACGGAGCCCGACAGGTTGTTCAGCGTGCCGCGGGCATAGCCCACATGGAGGAGCGTATCGGCAGGCTGTGACTCGGCGACGACTGTCTGCGCGCCTGCCCCGACGGGCAACAGGAAGGCGAGGCACAACGCGGCCCCGCGCAAGGGGAAGAAATAGCGTCTTTTCATAACAAAAGATTACAGGTTAGGACTTTGCCCCAAAGATAAGCATTTAAATGGAAACGGCAACTTTTTACGCCATTTTTAGCAATCGGGAGCGGCCGTAGCACACGCCCACCACGTCTGCCAGCGCCCAGCCGATGGGGACCGACCACCAGATGCCTGTATAGCCGACGGAGGGGATGGAGGCCAGCACCATGCGCGTGCGTAAAATGTCGGCCAAAGGTACACCATAGCGCCCATACGCACAAATTATAGGATGCCAAGTTTTCGGTTTCGCCCCAACTCGCAAGAGTTAATATTGAATATTTATTTGGATTATATGCGCAAAAGCATTACCTTTGCAGCCGAAAACAAGAACAAGAACAAGAACCATGAACCAGTTAACGAACATACGTAACCCGAGGGATTTGTCTGTCCGCCAGCATAAAGGAACGGACAGCCGATCGACCGTACACGTACATTGGTTCAGCGGATTCATCTAAATTCCCCCCTTCCCCACTCCATCTCCATGTGTTGCCGGCATTGGTTTCCCGCTGTCGGCGTCACGCAGTCGCAGGCCCTGACGCATGCCGTCCGCAGGGGTCTGAGGCGGGCATTGTGCGCCCACCGTCCATCGTTCGTAAAACCTTTAATAAAAGCATATCGTCATGTTCAGCATCATATCCATCTTGCTGGCCGGCATTGTCATCGGCCATCTGTTGCGCGACAGGAAGTTCCTGAGCCACATCGAAAAGAGCACTTCGCTCACCGTCTTTATCCTGCTCTTCGTGCTGGGGCTGTCCGTCGGCTCCAACCGCCTCATCGTGGAGAACCTGGGACGGTTCGGATGGCAGGCGGCCGTGCTGGCCACCCTGAGCCTGGCAGGCAGCATCGTGGCTGCCCGCATCGTGTACCAACTGTTTTTTAACCAGAAAGGAGAAGAGAAATGAAAAATAGTCTGACTGTCATCGCATTGTTTGGCATCGGCTGTCTGGCCGGCGCCTGGTATCACCTGGAGACCGACACCCACAACTGGTCGCTCTACATACTCTACGCCCTGATGTTGCAGGTGGGCATCGGGCTGGGCAGCAACAAGTACCTGCGCGAGAGCCTGCGCAAGCTGAAGCCCAAGATGCTGCTGGTGCCGGCGGCCACCATCGTGGGCACCCTGGCCTTCTCGGCCGCAGCCAGCCTGCTGCTGAGCCGCTGGAGCGTGTTCGACTGCATGGCCGTGGGCAGCGGATTTGCCTACTACTCGCTGTCGTCCATCCTGATTACCCAATTCAAGGAGCCTTCCATCGGGCTGCAGCTGGCCACAGAGCTGGGCACCATCGCCCTGCTGAGCAACATCATCCGCGAGATGATGGCCCTGGTGGGCGCGCCCCTCATCCGAAAATACTTCGGAAGCCTGGCACCCATCTCGGCCGCAGGGGTCAACTCGATGGACGTGCTGCTGCCCTCCATCACCCGCTGCTCGGGCAAGGAGATGATGCCCATCGCCATCTTTCACGGCATCCTGATAGACCTGAGCGTGCCTTTCTTCGTAAATCTGTTTTGCAGCCTGTAAGGTTTTAACGGAGGAATGGCTATCTTTGCACGCATTTTTACAGAATGAAAACAGACACTATGAACAGACTGAAAGGTTTCATCTACGGGCTGGCCACGTCGGTGACGTTCGGCCTCATCCCGCTCTTCACCCTGCCGCTGATGCAGGGCGGCATGGAGCTGGACTCCATCTTGTTTTACCGCTTTCTCTTCGCCACCCTGGCCCTGGCGGGGATGATGAAGCTGCACAAGGAGCCGTTTGGCATTGACCGCAGAGACCTCCCCATACTGGTGCTGCTGGCCTTCTTCTATACGGTCTCGGCCCTCTTCCTGTTTTGGGGATACGACTTCATGGGGGCGGGCGTGGCCACTACGCTGCATTTCACCTATCCCGTGTTCGTCACGCTGCTGATGCTGGTGCTCTTCAGGGAGAAGGCTTCGTGGGTCACGTGGCTGGCCATCGCGATGGCCGTGTACGGCGTCAGCAAGCTGTCGCTGAAAGGCAGCGAACTGACGCTCCATCCGCTGGGCATCGTCATCGTGCTGCTTTCTGCCGTGGGCTATGCCAGCTACATCACAACGGTGAACAAGTCGCGCGTCAAGACCATGAACAGCCGCAAGCTGGCCTTCTACGTCTTTGTATTCACCACGCTGATGTTTGCCGCCAAGGCAGGACTGAACAATGGCATCCGGCCGATACCCGACGCGGCCTCGGCCCTCAACCTCGTGCTGCTGGCCGTGGTGCCGACGGTCATCTCAAACATCACGCTGGTCTTGGCCGTACACCACATCGGCGGCACGCTGACCTCCATCCTGGGCGCCATGGAGCCTGTGACGGCCGTGTGCATCGGCGCCTTCGTCTTTGGCGAGGCATTCACCCTCCAGGAGGCTTTCGGCATCGCCCTCATCCTGGTGGCCGTCACCATGATTATCTTAGGCAAGCCGATACAGAATACACTTTCGTCCGTAGTCAGGATGATACGGCCGAGGCATGCGTAGAGAAGATACTTTACTTCTGTTCGGCAAACGGATTGTCTTCACATAAATTCATAGGGACAACACGCTGAAGCAAGTATGGCAAACGAACCGGATTGCGACGATTGTCCCATAGCAACAAGGCAGTAATGGTACTTTCATCAAAACAATAAAAAAAACGGAGTATTTGGGCTCAACAACCACATAACGCACATTCGGGTATTCCGTAGGATGTCCCCAATAAGGGAAATAAGATACTCGCCCTACACAAGAAAGGATTTGCTGATACAACGAACTACTATATCGAGTGTTGCCATTACGTACATCGTAAAACAGAAATGTTTCCTTCATATCCTTAAGGCACATTTCTGTCTATTTCACTTCCCACTCCATGGTTTTAATTGTTGCCCCATTTCCGCTGTTGAACAGACCCGACCATCACGAACCTGCTCCAAAGCCTCATCTATCCGAATGCGCAATTCAGAAGAAAAATGAAGGATTTCACCAGCAGACTGTCTATCCATTAGGTCTTCTATTTCCTGTAATTGCTGTTCACCATCCACAGCCGACAGCCGTTGCAGCAAAACTTGTTTACGTTCAGTCGTATTCATAAGAATTCTGTTTGACAAAGAAAGCAAAAACGCCCTCAATTTGTTGACAGAAGAAAGCAGATTTGGCGCAAATTTGTTGAGAGCTCTCAACAAATCTCACTCTTCCGCCTTCATGGCCACCATTTCCTGCAAGGTGCTGACGGCTTCCTCCACCGTCGTGACGTCCTTCACCACCATGCTGCGACGGGCGTTCTGCTCGCGCAGGTCGCAACGGCGGGGGTACTTCATCATGTAGGCAATGACCTTGCCGAAGGCCTGGCTCTGGTAGTAGGGGCTGAGGGGGTTGGAGACGAGGATGAGCGTCATGCGGCCACCCTTGAGGAAGACCTTCTCCACACCCAGACGGGCTGCCAGACGTCGCAGGGGGACGATGCGCAACAGCTCTTCCGTCTCGGGCGGCACAGGGCCGAAGCGGTCTTCGAGCCGCGAGCGGAAGGCTTCCACGTCCTTGTCCAGCGTCAGCGTGTCCAGCTCGCGGTAGAGGAGCATACGCTCGCTGCTGCCGGTAACGTAGTTGGCCGGAAGCAGGAGTTCGAGGTCGCTCTCCACCTGGCACTCGTCCACAAACTGCTCGCCGCTGATTTGTCCGCTGTCGTCGGCGGCCTGCTGCTCTTCGGCCACGAGGTCGGCAAACTCATCGTTCTTCAGCTCGCGCACGGCTTCGGTCAGAATCTTCTGATAGGTCTCGTAACCCAGGTCGGCAATGAAGCCGCTCTGCTCGGCTCCCAACATGTTGCCCGCCCCGCGGATGTCGAGGTCCTGCATGGCGATGTGGATGCCGCTGCCCAGGTCGGAGAAGTTTTCGATGGCTTGCAGGCGGCGCTTGGCCTCGGGCGTGAGGCTGGACAGGGGGGGCGCCAGCAGGTAGCAGAAAGCTTTCTTGTTGCTTCGGCCCACACGTCCGCGCATCTGGTGCAGGTCGCTCAGACCAAAGTTCTGCGCCTGGTTGATGATGATGGTGTTGGCGTTGGGGATGTCGATGCCGCTCTCGATGATGGTGGTGGCTATGAGCACGTCGTAGTCGTAGTTGACGAAGTCGAAGATAATCTTCTCCAGCTCGGCGGGCTCCATCTGTCCGTGGCCGATGCAGACACGACAATCGGGTATGTTGCGCTCGATGAGGGCCTTCAGTTCGGGCAGGTTGGAGATGCGGTTGTTCACGAAGAACACCTGTCCGTTGCGGCTCATCTCAAAATTGATGGCGTCCACGATGACCTCCTCGTTGAAGGTGTGCACCTCTGTCTGCACAGGGTAGCGGTTGGGCGGCGGTGTCTGGATGACACTGAGGTCGCGCGCCCCCATCAGCGAGAACTGGAGGGTGCGGGGAATGGGCGTGGCGGTCATGGTGAGCGTGTCCACATTCACCTTGAGCTGGCGGAGCTTCTCCTTGACGCTGACGCCGAACTTCTGCTCCTCGTCGATGATGAGCAGGCCCAAGTCCTTGAACTTGACATCCTTGCCCAAGATGCGGTGGGTGCCGATGAGGATGTTCACTTCGCCCGCGGCCAGCCCCTTGATGACGGCTTTGGCCTGGGCGGCGGTGCGCGCACGGCTCAGGTACTCCACGCGGCAGGGCAAGTCCTTCAGGCGTTCCTTGAACGTCTGGAAGTGCTGGTAGGCCAGGACGGTGGTAGGCACCAGGACGGCCACCTGCTTGTTGTCGCACACGGCCTTGAAGGCGGCACGCACGGCCACCTCTGTCTTGCCAAAGCCTACGTCGCCACACACCAGGCGGTCCATCGGGCGGGCGCTCTCCATGTCGGCCTTCACGTCGGCCGTGGCCTTGCTCTGGTCGGGCGTATCTTCGTAGAGGAACGAGGCCTCCAGCTCCTTTTGCAGAAAGCTGTCGGGGCTGTACTGGTAGCCCTTCTCCTCACGCCGTTGCGAGTAGAGCTTGATGAGGTCGCGGGCGATGTCCTTGATTTTCTTCTTCGTGCGGTCTTTCAGCTTCTCCCAGGCACCCGTGCCCAGCTTGTTCAGGCGGGGAGCCTCGCCCTCCTTGCCCTTGTACTTGGAAACCTTGTGGAGGGAGTGGATGGAGACGAACACCACATCGTCATTCTGATAGACGAGCTTGATGACTTCCTGCGTGGTGTTGCCGTTGGGCACACGCACCAGGCCCGCAAAGCGGCCTACGCCGTGGTCGGTGTGCACCACATAGTCGCCGGGCTGAAACTGGTTGAGCTCCTTCAGCGAAAGGGCCACCTTGCCGCTACGCGCCTTGTCGCTCTTCAGGTTATACTTGTGGAACCGGTCGAACAACTGATGGTCGGTGAAGATGCACAGGCGCAGGGTGTTGTCCGCAAAGCCTTCGTGCAGGGTTTTCTCCACGGCCGTAAAAGGCAGGTTCTCCCCCTCCCGCTCCTCGAAGATGGCGCGGATGCGGTCGGTCTGCTTCGTGCTGTCGCTACATATATATATGGTATATCCGTCGGACAGGTAGCGGTGGAAGCTGTCTGCCACGAGGTCGAAATTCTTATGAAAGATGGGTTGTGCCGAAGTATCGAACTGCACCGATGCGTCGGGCGTGCCGGTAGGCTTGTTGCCGAACTCCAGCCGGCGGAAGTCGAGGGCACGGACGGTAAATTCGCCGCCGTCAATGAGTTTTCCGTCCAACGAGATGTTGCCGTTCTCCTCCGCCTCGCGGGCGGCAATGGCCTGTGGGGTGAGAGACTCGTCGTGCACCTGCTGGATGCGCTCGCGCAGCCAGAGGAAATCGCGCATGGCCAACACCGTGTCCGGATGCATGAAGTCCAGCAGCGACACCATGCCTCCTGTGCCGCTACGCTCCAGGTCGTGACTGAGGTCAGGGACAATGACAATGCTGTCTTTCTTTTCCTTGGACAACTGCGTTTCCACCTCGAACGTGCGCAGGCTCTCCACCTCGTCACCAAAGAAGTCGATGCGGAAAGGATATTCACTGGAGAAGGAGAAGACGTCGATGATGCTGCCACGCACGGCAAACTGACCCGGCTCGTACACATAATCCACAAATTCGAAGCCATAGGTGCGCAACATGTCCGTCACAAACGTCATGTCCACCTGTTCGCCCACATGGAGCTTCAGCGTCTTGTCGTCCAGCTCGCGACGCGACACCACCTTCTCGGCCAGCGCATCGGGATAGGTGACGACGCACAGCCCCGCCCCGTCCTTCTGCAAGCGGCTCAACACCTCGGTGCGCAATATCTCGTTGGCCGAATCCTTCTGCCCATACTTGATGGCGCGACGGAACGACGAGGGAAAGAAAAGCACGCGGGCATCGCCCAACACCTGCACCAGGTCGTGATAGAAATAGCCGGCCTCTTCGAGGTCGCCCAACACAAAAACAAAAGGACTGGAAGCCCGCTCCACCACCACAGAGGCGAAAAGCGAAGCGGCCGAAGCGCAAAGCCCTCCGCAATAGATGTGATACAACTGGCTGTCGGCCAGCAGACGCAGGGCGGCCTCCACATGGGGATGGGCGGCATAGCGTTGCTGAAGTTCGGTTATCGTAAAGCTCATGGCATGAATGATGAGGATTGTCGGGGTGCAAAAGTACGAAGAAAATGAATAAGAAATGCCTGTACAGAAGAAAAAGCGATGCAATCCTGCCGAAAAAACAAGGGAAAAACTGTACATTTGTAGCACATTAAAAAAGAGTGTGAAATATGCAGACATCGGACAGCATTGTCATCATCCCCACCTACAACGAGCGGGAGAACATCGAGAACATCATACGCGCCGTCTTCGCCTTGGAGCACGGCTTCCACATACTGGTCATCGAAGACGGGTCGCCCGACGGCACGGCGGAGATTGTCCGACGCCTCCAGAAGGAAGAGTTTGCCGACCGCCTCTTCATGGTGGAGCGGCGCGGCAAGCTGGGACTGGGCACCGCCTACATCGCCGGCTTCCGCTGGGCGCTGGAGCACGACTATGAATTCATCTTCGAGATGGACGCCGACTTCAGCCACAACCCCAACGACCTGCCCCGCCTCTACAAGGCCTGCGCCGAGGAAGGGGCCGACGTGTCCATCGGCTCGCGCTACGTCAGCGGTGTCAACGTGGTGAACTGGCCTATGGGACGGGTGCTGATGTCCTATTTCGCCTCGAAATATGTACGCCTCATCACCGGCCTGCCCATCCACGACACCACGGCGGGCTTCGTCTGCTACCGCCGCCGTGTGTTGCAGACCATCCCCCTGAACAACATCCGCTTCAAGGGCTATGCCTTCCAGATAGAAATGAAGTTCACCGCCTACAAGTGCGGCTTCCAGATAAAGGAAGTACCCGTCATCTTCATCAACCGCGAACTGGGTACCTCGAAAATGAACTCCAGCATCTTCGGCGAAGCCGTGTTCGGCGTCATCCGCCTGAAGTGGGACAGCTGGTTCAAGAAATACCCCAAAGCATCCTGAGGAATGATGGCACGCAGATGACACAGATGAAACAGATGAGCACAAATTACCATATATCAATACTAAAATCTGTGTAAATCTGTCTCATCCGTGTCATCTGTGTGCCATCCCCGCCTACACATAAAAACCGAACGCTTATGAAACGTACTCTCCTCCACAACGCCCTCATCGTCAACGAGGGCCAAACCATACAAGGTTCCGTGGTCATCACCGACCAGGGACGGATAGCCGAAGTGCTTGTCAACGGCAAACCGCTCTCCGCTCCTTGCGAAGAGACCATCGACGCCACAGGCTGCTACCTGCTGCCGGGCGCCATCGACGACCACGTACACTTCCGCGACCCGGGCCTGACACACAAGGCCGACATCCTGAGCGAAAGCCGTGCCGCGGCGGCAGGAGGCGTGACCAGCATCATGGACATGCCCAACACCGTGCCGCAAACCACTACCCTCGACGCCCTCGAGGCCAAATTCGACCTGCTGAACGAGCGCTGCATCGTGAACCACTCCGCCTACTTCGGCGCCACCAACACCAACCAGGCTGACTTTGCCCGCCTGGACAAGTCGCGCGTGTGCGGCATCAAGCTCTTCATGGGCTCCAGCACGGGCAACATGCTCGTCGACCGTCTGGAAAGCCTCCGCGCCGTCTTCGGCGGGACGGACATGCTCATTGCCGCCCACTGTGAAGACCCCGTCATCATCAACAAGAATACCCAGAAGTACAAAGCACAATATGCCGACGAGGACGACGTGCCTGTCAGCAAACACCCCAACATCCGCTCCTCGGCCGCCTGCTACGCCTCGTCAAGCCTGGCCGTGAAGCTGGCACGTGAAGCCGGCGCCCGCCTGCACGTGCTCCACCTCTCCACCGCCCGCGAGCTGAGCCTGCTGGACGCAGGACCCGTCAGCGGCAAACAGATTACGGGCGAGGCCTGCGTGTCCCATCTGCTGTTCAGCCAGACGGACTACCGCACGCTGGGCACCCTCATCAAGTGTAACCCGGCGGTGAAGAGCAAGGCCGACCGCGACGCCCTGCGCCGGGCCATCAATGCCGATGTCATCGACGTCATTGCCACCGACCATGCCCCCCACCTCATCACCGAGAAGAAGGGCGGCGCGCTGAAGGCCGTGTCGGGCATGCCGATGGTGCAGTTCTCGCTGGTGAGTATGCTGCAACTGGTCAATGAGGGTGTCTTCACCATCGAAAAGGTGGTGGAAAAGATGTGCCACGCCCCTGCCCTGCTCTATGGCATCCGCGAACGGGGGTTCATCCGCGAAGGCTATCGTGCCGACCTCGTGCTGGTACGCCCAGACCGTCCGTGGACGGTAGAGAAAAGCCTCATCCAGAGCAAATGCGGCTGGAGCCCGCTGGAGGGACGCAGCTTCGACTGGCAGGTGGAGCGCACCTTCGTCAATGGGCATACCGTGTTCGACGGTACCCAGGTAGACAACAACTATCGGGGTGAAGAATTGCGTTTCGGATAAGCGAACATGCCGGATAGAAAAAGAATCGCCACAGACGCCCGTGCCGCTATGCAGCACCGGCGCTCTGTGGCGTAAAGGACAAGAACCGGCAGCAGCCGGCATCAAATCAAAATCACCAGAAACGGTTACGGGCAGGACTATATTCAAAGCCCACACTCTTCAGTTTCTTCACAATGCTTTCCTTGTCAACGCCCAAATCCTCGCAAAGAGCGTCCAACGAAGGATAGAAATCACGGAGTTGCATGTTGATGAAGCTGTAAAGCATCATCGGTTCTTCGGGTAATTTCATTTGCTACAATCTTTTTATTTTAAAAATTACTGCACGTCACGGAGCAACGCCCCGCCCGCGCTCATTACTAATACCGCCGCAAAGATAGCTGTTTCCCCCATACCTTTCTTCTTTTTAACGCAAATTATCCTCCTTCCTTCCGCAATCGGTTGCAGAAAAAAACGCCGTGTCCAAGCCAATCCCCCTCTTTACATTTTGACACTTTGACTTCCCTAATGCCTGAGAATTCGTTTTTTCGGCCTTCCGTAGGGCTTATACGGAAAAAACGAAGAAGAAAGCGTCTAACAGGCTGCATGGCTGCATGATAGCGAAATCTTTACATTTGAAAGAGAGAAAAAAACAGCTTCCAAGGGAGGGAAATGCCTTCTTTGCGATGCCCAAAAACCACTTTAGGACGACCAACTACCCTTCCGGGAGGCCGAAACAAGGCTTTTGGACACTCCAAACAAGCATTCTGGACGCTCCGAACAAATAATCTGTGCGAACGGAACAAGCATTGTGGACGGCCGGAGCTTGCATGGTGGTCGCTCCACACACCCTGAGAGAGCCCTTCCGGCCTCTATTTTGCATTTTTCGTCGAAAGCCCCTGTCAGCAGAACACCCAATACAGCAACTTTTTATAAGCATTCTTCGGGCATTCAAAACAATTTGGCAGAATGACAAATAAGAAATCCTTGTACTTTCTCCTGCAAGAACTGCCCTCAAAGAAAGAAGTACATTCTAAAAGTTTTTATAACTTTGCGACATCCAATCCCAACACAGAAAGCGCCATGAAGAATAACCTGCTGTCCGAACACCTGAGCTACAACGGCGACAACAATACCCGTACCCACGTACACCTGCTCACCTACTCCGCCGACCATTTCCACGAAAGCGTCCACACGGACTTCAACCGCATCGTCAGCGAGTTGCCAACAGACAAATGCGTATGGATACGTGTACACGGGCTGCAGGACACGGAATACATCAAGAACATCTGCAACCTCTTCAAGGTGAACTTTCTGATGATGCAGGACATACTGAACGTGGACCATCCGAGCAAGATGGAGAAAAACGGCGATTACAACTTTGTCGTCGCCCGCATCTTCCATGAGGGGAACACCGTCCCCATCCGGCTGATACAAGGAAAAAACTTCGTGCTGAGCTTCACGGAGGGCGAAGCGCCCTTCTTCGACGATGCCGCCAGGGCGCTGAAAGAGAACATCCTGAAGATACGCACCCGCACGCCCGACTATCTGCTGTCCGTACTCATCAACGAACTGGTCTCCAACTACGTATCGCTGGCCATCGACACGGGCGACCAGCTGGAAGACCTGGAAACGGAACTGCTGGCGGCCACCACCAGCTACAACATACGGATGCAGCTGCAGATGCTGAGAAAGCAATACATGGAAATCAGGCGAACGGTGGTCCCGCTGAAAGACCAGTACTCCAAAATCATGCACCCCGACTCCGAACTCATCAACGAGGCCAACCGCCCCTTCTTCAACGACGTCTACGACCACTTGCTGAATGCCGTGCAGCTGACGGAAAGCTGCCGCGAAACCATCTCCTCGCTGATGGACCTCTACATATCCAACAGCGACATGCGCATGAACTACATCATGAAGCGGCTCACCATCGTCTCCACCATCTTCATTCCGCTCACCTTCCTGGTCGGCGTCTGGGGAATGAACTTCAAGTACATGCCCGAACTGGAGTGGGAACACGGTTACCTGGCGGCGTGGATTGTCATGCTGGTGACGGGCGCAGTGGCCTACTTCATCCTGCAAACCAGGAAATGGAAGTAAGCGCCCTTCCCTCCCGATAAAAAAAGAAGTTGACAAGCCGACGAGTGCCGCAAGGAGAAAAACCCTGCAGGCTGTAACCTCGTCAACTTGTCAACTCAGAAGTATCCTGGTGCCTATTTACTTATCCTTCTTCAGCTCGGCAAATATCAGTCCTTCCAGCTCTTCGGCCAGTTCGGGATTGTCCTGAATGACCTGCTTGGCCGCGTCGCGTCCCTGTGCCAGCTTGGTGTCGTTGTAGCTGAACCACGAACCGCTCTTCTTGATGATGCCCAAGTCGGCGCCCAGGTCGATGATTTCGCCGGCACGCGAAATGCCTTCGCCGAACATGATGTCGAACTCGGCCTTGCGGAAGGGAGGAGCTACCTTGTTCTTCACAACCTTCACCTTGGTCTGCTTGCCTATCACCTCTTCACCGTTCTTGATGGCCTGTCCGCCGCGGATGTCCAGACGCACCGAAGCGTAGAACTTCAGCGCATTACCGCCCGTAGTCGTCTCGGGGTTTCCGAACATCACGCCAATCTTCTCGCGCAACTGGTTGATGAAGATGCAGCAGGTGCGCGTCTTGCTGACAGCCGACGTGAGCTTGCGCAATGCCTGCGACATGAGTCGTGCCTGCAAGCCCACTTTGTTGTCGCCCATGTCGCCTTCAATCTCGGCCTTGGGGGTCAAAGCAGCTACAGAGTCCACCACAATGATGTCGATGGCCGATGAGCGGATGAGCTGTTCGGCAATCTCCAGTGCCTGCTCGCCGTTGTCGGGCTGTGAGATGAGCAGGTTGTCTACATCCACTCCCAGCTTGGCCGCATAGAAGCGGTCGAAGGCATGCTCGGCGTCGATAAACGCGGCAATGCCGCCCGCCTTCTGTGCCTCGGCAATGGCATGAATGGCCAGCGTTGTCTTACCGGAAGACTCGGGACCGTAAATCTCGATGATGCGTCCGCGGGGATAACCACCCACGCCCAGCGCCACATTCAGCCCTACGGAGCCGGTGGGAATCACTTCCACCTCTTCAACGCTGTTGTCGCCCATCTTCATGATAGAGCCCTTACCGAAGCTCTTCTCTATCTTATCCATGGCAGCCTGCAGAGCTTTCAGTTTCTCGCTCGATGCCACGTTGCCATTTTCTTCAAAATTCAATTCGTCTTTTTTTGCCATAATGTTCAGTCTTTAATTATCTGTGCCGCATGGTCTTTGGTTTTCACTTCCTTGGGGGAAATGATGCGCTCCACCACACCCTCCTCGTTCAGGATAAAGGTAGTGCGGAAGGTTCCCATATACTTGCGGCCATACATGCTCTTCTCGCCCCACACGCCGAACTGCTCCACCAGCTTCTTGTCCGTATCGGCAATCAGCGTAAAGGGCAGGCTGTTCTTCTCGATGAACTTGCGGTGTGACTTCTCGTCGTCCACGCTGACCCCAATCACTTCGTAACCGGCCTTCCGCAGGTCATCGTAATTGTCACGCAGGTTGCAGGCCTGAGCCGTACAGCCGGAAGTAGAGTCTTTGGGATAGAAGTAGAGCACCACCTTCTTTCCTCGATAGTCACTCAGACGGATTTCCTCACCGTTCTCATTGATGCCCAACACTTCAGGGGCTTTGTCTCCTATATTCATGTTAATAAGTGGTTAGTGATTAGTGGTTAACGGTTAGTGGTGAGTGGTGAGTGGTTAACGGTTAGTGAAAAGCCATCCGCCAGGAATACTAACCACTCACCCCTAACCGCTAACCGCTACTATCAAAGTTCCAGGTCGCCGTCGAACACCTCGTGCCAGGGCAGTCCCTGCTTGTTCAGCTGCTCCATGAACGGATCCGGGTCAAATTCTTCCACATTCCATACGCCCGGCTTCTTCCAGATGCCTTTCAGGAACATCATGGCGCCAATCATGGCCGGTACGCCGGTGGTATAGCTTACGCCCTGCATACCTGTTTCCTTATAGGCTTCCTGGTGACTGCAGTTATTATATACGTAATAAGTACGTTCCTTGCCGTCTTTCAGTCCGCGGATGCGGCAACCGATGGACGTCTCGCCCTCGTAATTCTCGCCCAAGTCCTGCGGATTGGGAAGCACTGCCTTCAGGAATTGCAGGGGGACAATCTTCATGCCGTTGTACTCCACTTCGTCAATGCGGGCCATGCCGATGTTCTGAATGACACGCAGATGGGTCAGGTATTCCTGGCCGAAGGTCATCCAGAAACGTGCGCGCTTGATGGTGGGGAAATTCTTCACCAGCGACTCCAGCTCTTCGTGATAGAGCAGGTACGAGTCGCGCGGGCCGATGTTCGGATAAGTCAGGTCCTTGTGGATTTCCAGCGGGCCGGTAGTCACCCATTGTCCGTTTTCATAGTAACGGCCGTTTTGGGTAATCTCGCGGATGTTGATTTCGGGGTTGAAGTTGGTGGCGAAAGCCTTGTGGTGATTGCCTGCGTTGCAGTCCACAATGTCCAGATACTGGATTTCGTCAAAATAATGCTTGGCGGCGTATGCCGTGTACACTCCGCTCACACCCGGGTCGAAGCCGCATCCCAGGATGGCGGTCAGTCCCGCCTCCTCGAAACGTTTCTTGTAGGCCCACTGCCAGCTGTATTCAAAGTGTGCTACGTCCTTGGGCTCGTAGTTGGCTGTGTCCAGATAGTTCACGCCGGTCTTCAGGCAGGCTTCCATGATGGTAAGGTCCTGATAGGGCAGCGCCACGTTGATGACGATTTCGGGTTTGAAACGATTGAAGAGCTCCACCAGTTCGTCCACGTTGTCGGCATCCACCTGAGCGGTCTGGATGGCCGGATTGCCGATGGCCTTCACCACGGCGTCGCATTTCGACCGGGTGCGGCTGGCAATCATGATTTCGGTAAACACGTCCGGATTCTGAGCTACTTTGTGCGCAACAACGGTACCTACACCGCCTGCACCGATAATAAGAACTTTACCCATTTCTTTTTACTTCAGATTGTTTTATTGTTACTAATTTCAAGTTTCACTTCGTCCATTGCCGCACCAGGCTTCCGGGTACGGCAAGTATAGGGTGAGCAAATATAAGGGTTAATTCTCATATTAACGTTACAAACAGGCTATATTTTTCCATTTTCAGATTTATAACTTTAACAAGTTTGTCTTAATATCGGGTTTGTACTATATTTGCACCCGAGAAAATTAACTTAAACAAAAGGTAACAATGAAAAAGGTATTAGTTTCTATTTGCATGGCAGGTGCCGTGGTCGGCTTGTCATCGTGTGCATCCACCAAAAATGCCGCCACCCTTTCTTCCTTAGGCGGCGAATGGAACATCATTGAAATAAATGGCATGGCCGTGGTTCCCGCTCCGGGACAAGAATTTCCGTTCCTTGGTTTCGACACCCAGGCGGGCAGAATCTACGGCAACAGCGGATGCAACAGCCTTACCGGCACGCTTGACGTAAATGCCAAACCGGAGAAAATAGATTTCAGCAACCTGGGAAGCACCCGCATGATGTGTCCCGACATGACTTTGGAGAACAACGTATTGTCCGCTTTGGGCACCATCAAGAAATACAAGAGTCTGGGACAGGACAACATGGCCCTCTATGCCTCTTCCAAACGTCCTGTCATCGTCTTGCAGAAGCGCACTTCCGCTTCCGGCCTTTCCGGTCTGGAAGGGAAATGGATGGTCAGCGAAGCCGGCGGTGAGGCCGTACCCGAAAACATGGAGAAGCAGCCCTTCATCGAGTTCGACATCAATGGCAAGAAGATACATGGCAACGCCGGATGCAACATCATCAACGGCGACATCCAGACGGACGAAGCCTCAGCTTCCTCCATCTCCTTCCCCATGGTGACCTCCACCATGATGGCCTGCCCCGACATGGAAGTGGAAAGCCGCATCCTGAAAGCATTGAACGAAGTACGCACCTTCGGCCGACTGGCAGGAGGAAGTATCGGCCTCTACAATGCAGACAACACGCTGGTCATGGTATTGACCCAGAACTGACCCCCGACCGTCTTTATCGGCAGGTCTCCCCATGCCGTGGCATGCCACGCTTGCCACGGCCCCCGATGACCGCAGACCGCTGTCCACCGCGACAACCGTCTGCGGTCATTCTTTTGTCTGCCTGTCACGTTCCTTCTTGACAGCAAACGCATCATTTCCTGCCAAACTGACAGCCTTCACTGCCACTTTATGACTCCACTACCCCTCCGAACATTTTGGCACAAGGTTTGTCTATTTATTGGCGTCTGCCGTTTTAAAGCAGGCGTCAACATAGAATAATAACAAATAAAATAATAACGATCATGGGAAAAATTATTGGTATTGACTTAGGAACTACAAACTCTTGTGTTGCCGTATTTGAAGGTAACGAACCTGTAGTAATTGCAAACAGCGAAGGTAAGCGCACCACTCCTTCCGTAGTGGCATTCGTTGACGGTGGCGAACGTAAAGTGGGCGATCCCGCCAAGCGTCAGGCCATCACCAACCCCAAGCGCACGGTGTACTCCATCAAGCGTTTCATGGGTGAGAACTGGTCACAGGTACAGAAGGAAGTGGCCCGTATGCCCTACCCGGTAGTGAACGACAACAACATGCCGCGTGTCGACATCGACGGACGCCACTACACTCCGCAGGAAATCTCGGCCATGATTCTTCAGAAGATGAAGAAGACTGCCGAAGACTATCTGGGTCAGGAAGTGACCGAAGCCGTCATCACTGTTCCTGCCTACTTCTCCGACTCACAACGTCAGGCCACTAAGGAAGCCGGACAGATTGCCGGTCTGGAAGTGAAACGTATCGTGAACGAACCTACCGCGGCAGCCTTGGCTTACGGTATTGACAAATCCAACAAGGACATGAAGGTAGCCGTATTCGACCTTGGTGGTGGTACGTTCGATATCTCCATCCTGGAGTTCGGTGGCGGTGTGTTCGAAGTATTGTCAACCAACGGTGATACTCACCTGGGTGGTGACGACTTCGACCAGGTTATCATCAACTGGCTGGTTGAAGAGTTCAAGAACGACGAAGGTGCCGACCTGACTCAAGACCCGATGGCCATGCAACGTCTGAAGGAAGCTGCCGAGAAGGCCAAGATTGAGTTGTCTTCTTCTACTTCTACCGAAATCAACCTGCCGTACATCATGCCGGTAGGCGGTGTGCCCAAGCACTTGGTTAAGACGTTGACCCGTGCCAAATTCGAGGCTTTGGCCCACAACCTGATTCAGGCTTGTCTGGAGCCGTGTAAGAAGGCCATGAGCGATGCCGGCCTGAGCAATTCCGACATCGACGAAGTCATCCTTGTAGGTGGTTCTTCACGTATCCCCGCCGTACAGAAGCTTGTTGAAGACTTCTTTGGCAAGGTTCCTTCCAAGGGTGTGAACCCCGACGAAGTGGTTGCCGTAGGTGCTGCCGTACAGGGTGCCGTGCTGACCGACGAAATCAAGGGTGTCGTACTGCTCGACGTTACTCCGTTGTCAATGGGTATCGAGACACTGGGCGGTGTGATGACCAAGCTGATTGACGCCAACACGACCATCCCGTGCAAGAAGAGTGAAATCTTCTCGACGGCTGCCGACAACCAGACCGAAGTGACCATCCACGTACTGCAAGGCGAGCGTCCTATGGCTGCGCAGAACAAGTCTATCGGCCAGTTCAACTTGACAGGCATTGCCCCGGCCCGCCGTGGTGTGCCCCAGATTGAAGTAACCTTCGACATCGACGCCAACGGCATCCTGAAGGTATCCGCCAAGGATAAGGCCACGGGCAAGGAACAAGCCATCCGTATCGAGGCTTCCAGCGGC
>NZ_CASFWU010000048.1 GCF_949298305.1 uncultured Bacteroides sp.
GAGTTGACAAGGCAGGTCCTCGTGTCCTGAAGCCTCGTCCCCTTGTCAACTGCATAAAACAAGAAATTTATGTTCAGACTTATCCTCAAAACCCTATGGGCCCGTCGCCGCCGCAACGGCTGGCTGCTGGCCGAACTGATACTGGTCGCTGTCCTTTCGTGGATTATCTTCGACCCTGTTATTGTGGTGACCTACGACCGTCACCTTCCGCTTGGCTACGATGCCGACCGCCTCTGCATGGTGTCTGTCGGTATGTTGCAACCGCAGGCGCCGGGCTATGACGCTCAGGCTACCGACTCCGCTTCGCTGATGCAGGCCTATATGAGCATCGTGGAACGTGCCCGTCAGCATCCCGATGTGGAGCAGGCTACGCCCATACTTTCTTTCGCATATCCCGGTTCGCAGGGGAGCAGTACTTCCGGACTGACAGCCGCAGGTGATTCGTTACGGCTCGACCTTATGTTTATTGAGTTTCTGCCCCATACCCATTTCTTTGAAACATACGGCTTCCGGACCGGGCAGGGCAGTATGACGCCCGAACAGCTTTCTGATTATGCCTATAATGAGGCCAATGTCGTCCTGACCGAAGGTGCGCTGGAAGGCTTGTTCCATACCCGCGTCTTTAACCGTCAGCGTTGCTGGGAGGCCGACGAAGAAGATACTCTCTACGTTCCGGTTGTCGGTACGGTGGGCACTTTCAAGTATGCGAACAACTGGCGGCCCATCCCGGTAGCCTTTACCCCGGTGTTGCATCCCGATATTCTGTCCAATCTGGACGACATGCACGTGGTCATCCGTCTGAAGGAAGGGGTCAGCACGGATCGTTTTCTGCATGATTTCAAGCTGTGGATGGTGCGTCAGATGCGGGCAGGCAACCTCTATGCACGCGATTTGCAATCGTACGACGCCATCAACAAAGCCTGTGAGTTTGACGCCACTTCGCTTTACCGCCGCAACCTGAGCATTGCCTTGTTCTTCCTTATTAATCTCTGCCTGGGTGTCATCGGCACCTTCTGGCTGCAGACCCGCACGCGGCGCGAGGAGGTGGGCATCATGCTGTCCTACGGTGCCACGCCGCGCCGCATCCGCCTCCAACTGTTGGGCGAAGGCGCGGTGCTCACTACGGTGGCCACGCTGGTGGGCTGCTTCCTCTATCTTCAATACGGGCTCAGTGAGGGGTTGAATAAGGGAAATGCCTGGATGCAGGCCACTACGCCCTGTTGGGTAGACCACTTCGGGCAGCATTTTGCTATCGTGTCGCTCATCATCTACTTCATCCTGCTGGTTGTGGTATTGGTAGGAATCTATATTCCTGCCCGACGCATCAGTACCATTCCGCCGACGGAGGCGCTGAGAGATGAGTGAAACCGTACGCCGAAAGCGGACAGGGTGTCCATTATCGGACACCTCCCATTTTGCTAAAACGCAGATAATCAAGGGAGCGGTGGTTTGGCACGCCTTTTGATTTTGATTCACCACAGATTACACGGATCAACACAGAAATTATTCTAATCTGTGCCAATCTGTGGTGCAAAACAGAAACTCTGTGGGACTCCGTTGTCCCCTGTGGTGAAAACAAAGCATACAATAACTATAAACAACATACAATTATGGACATGATTAAATTGACCGGTATCAACAAGATTTACCGTACAGACGAGATTGAGACACAGGCATTGGAGAACGTGAACCTGGAAGTGGAGCAGGGCGAATTCCTCAGCGTGATGGGGCCTTCGGGTTGTGGCAAGTCCACGCTGCTCAACATCATGGGCCTGCTCGACACGCCCACCAGCGGCACCATCGAGATAGCCGGCACACGGGTGGAGGGCATGAAGGACAAGGAACTGGCCGCCTTCCGCAACAAGACGCTGGGCTTCGTGTTCCAGTCGTTCCACCTCATCAATTCGCTCAACGTGCTGGACAACGTGGAGCTGCCGTTGCTCTACCGCAAGGTGTCTGCCAAGGAACGCCGCCGCCTGGCCATGGAGATGCTGGAGAAGGTGGGCATGACACACCGCATGCACCACATGCCTACACAGCTCTCGGGCGGTCAGTGCCAGCGTGTGGCGGTGGCCCGTGCCATCATCGGCAACCCCGAGATTATCCTGGCCGACGAACCTACCGGTAACCTGGACTCGAAGATGGGAGCGGAAATCATGGAACTGCTGCACCAACTGAACAAGGACGACAAACGGACCATCGTCATGGTGACGCACAACGAGAGCCAGGCCAAGCAGACAAGCCGCACGGTGCGCTTCTTCGACGGCCGCCAGGTGGGATAAGCATTCAACAGTCATATTCGGATCATACATTCAAACGGAACCATCATGAAAACAAACATCATAGGAGTCATCATCGCCCTGTTGCTGGCATTTGCCGGCGCTGTGGGCGCTTTGGCACAAAATGAGAAGGTGAGCGAAGTACGCAAAGTGAAAGATTTCTCATCCATCCGGGTGACGTCGGTGGCCAATGTCATTTTCACGCAGGGCGATGCCTGTTCGCTCCGCCTGGAGGGCAAGGAGAAATGGGTGAAGCTCACCACGACCGAGGTGGAGAACGGCTGTCTGCTCGTCGCTTTCAAGAAAGGGGAGAAGGAGAGGGCTGTCAATAACGTCGACGGACTGAAGCTGTATGTCACCGCCCCCACGCTGGAGGCCGTAGACCTGACCGGCGTAGGCAGCCTGGAGTGCAAGGAGCCGCTGAAGCTGGACGACTTCAGCCTGCGCATCAGCGGTGTAGGCTCGGCCGAACTGGACAAGCTGACCTGCCGCCGCTTCTTCGTCGCGTTGAGCGGTGTGGGCAATGCCGAGGCGAACGTGGACTGCGACTACGTGGAGGCCGTCGTGAGTGGAGTGGGCAACCTGACACTGAGCGGCCGGACCGATGAGGCCGACATATCGCGCAGCGGCATAGGCAGCATTGATACGAAACGATTGAAAATTAAGAATTAAGAATGAAGAATGAAGAATTTATGGTGAATGAGAACGTATTGTTTACTCCAATTCTTCATTCATCATTCTTCATTAATAACAGATTTTTAAGTTTTGCAAGTTTATTAACGGGTTGTAGTTAAGGAGTTAAGAAGTTAAGGAGTTATGTCAATACCTTTGTAAGAACGGATGCAGACCATACACTTAAGCTATTGGCTTTAACTCCTAAGCCTACCCTGGTGGGCGATAACTCCTTCTAACTCCTTTAACTCCTGCAAGTTTCGCAATTGCGAAACTTGAGACAGATTCTTCATTGAAAAGATGATCAAACAATATTTTCAACAAGCTTGGGCACAGCTCCGCCAGCAGCCGCTCATCAGCGGGGTGACGGTGGCGGGTACGGCCCTTTCCATCTTCCTCATCATGCTGGTGGTGATGATGCAGCAGGTGCAGCAACCGCGACCGCTTCCTGCACGTGAAGTGGGGCAGCATTACTAACGAAGCGTGGGGAGACAATAACAGCAACGGTCCGTGGAGTGCAGCTTCGCTGAAAGAAATCTACGGCAAGCTGATGATGCCCGAGGCCATCACCATTTATAAGGTTTATGCTATGCCCCAGCCGGTCAGCCTGCCCGGCCAGCCCGCTACGGCGGTCGATGTGCGCGAAACGGACAGCCAGTTCTGGACGGTGTTCGACTTCGCCTTTACCGACGGCAAGCCCTTCGACCAGGCCACGTTCGACGCCGGTCGGCCGGTGGCGGTCATTACCGAAAGCGTGGCGCGCCTGCTGTTCGGCACGACGAAGGCAGCGGGAAAAGAATTCCTGCTGGCCCATGCGCCCTATCGGGTGTGCGGCGTGGTGAAGGACGTATCGACGCTGGCTTCGACGGCCTATGCGCAGGTGTGGATTCCCTATACCTCGACCGACCAAGTGAACAATACGTGGTGCAACGGCCTGATGGGTGACATGAGTTGCACCATCCTGGCGCGCGACCGCAGCGACTTCCCCGCCATCCGCGAGGAGGCCGGCCGACGGTTGGACGAATTCAATAAGGTGATAGACGAGAACGGTTATCAAATCATCAACCGCAACCGTCCCTACGACCAGGAGAAGAACGCCCTGACAGCCGGTGCCAATGTGGAGCCGGATGTGACGGCTGCACGCCGGAGCCGTTTCATCATCTTCCTTATCCTGCTCATCGTGCCTGCCATCAATCTGAGCAGCATGACGCAGAGCCGCCTGCGCCGCCGTGTGGCGGAAATCGGGGTGCGCCGTGCCTTCGGCTGCACACGCATGGAACTACTGGGACAGATACTGGGGGAGAACTTCATCGTCACCCTGCTGGCAGGTGTGCTGGGACTGATAATCAGCTTCCTCTTTGCCTTTTTGTTCGGTAATACCCTCTTTGCGCAGGACTGGACAACTTCGCTCAATCCGCCCGTAGTCGATGCTTCCATCCTGATACATGCCTCTACCTTCGGCTGGGCGTTGCTCTTCTGCTTCGTGCTCAACCTGCTCAGCACCGGCATTCCCGCCTGGCGGGCTTCGCGGATGAATATTGTGGAGGCGATAAATGGGAAGGCTCATTGAGCAGTTGACAAGGGACGAGTTAACGAGACCACAAGGTTAGTTAACAACGGAACGAGACTTCAGACCACAAGGACGTGCCTTGTCAACTCTTCACTTGTCCCCTTGTCAACTTGTCCCCTCGTCAACTTGTCAACTAAAAACAAAAGATATGAACAAAAAACTATTTACCCAAATACGCAACGAGTGGCGCAGCAACCTGTGGCTGGCACTGGAGTTACTGGTGGTGAGCGTGGTGATGTGGTACATCATCGACCTGCTCTACTGCCGCCTGGCTACCTATATGGAGCCGCGCGGTTTCGATACGGAGCACTGCTACCTGATCAATATGGGCGTGCTCACCGACAAGAGTTCCGACTATACGCCCTATAACGATGCCCACAAGCAGAGCGACGAGGTACGCGAAATGGTGGAACGTCTGCGCCGTCGCCCCGAGGTGGAGGCGGTGAGCCTGTCGCAAAATTCCTATCCTTATAATGGAAGCAATGCAACAGAAGTAGTGCGTTGCGATACCATGACTTCTCCCTACTGGACCATCCGCCGCATTGCGACGCCCGACTTCGTACGCGTGTTCCGTTATCATGGTACGCGAGGCGAAACGCCCGAACAGTTGGCTGAAATAGTGGAGCGTGGCGACTTCCTGGCTTCGGACAACCTGTATCGCAAGTACGGCGTACCGATGACATCGCTGGTTGGCAAGAAGGAATTCTACCTTTTCGGAGATACGGTTCAGACACACTGCCTGGGCGCCGCCTTGCAGAATGTGCGTTACGATGATTATAGCCAGGCATCTTTCTGCTATTCCATGGTGTATAATATGAATTTGCTGTCGGATGGTTGGATTAATGCCGATAACGAGCTCTGCGTCCGCGTCCGTGCCGACCGTGACCGGAACTTCATGGAGAACCTGAAGGCCGACAGCGAGAAGCAGTTCCGCATAGGCAATCTCTACATCAGCGACATCAAAAGCTTCAGGAACATCCGCCACAGTTATCAGAAATATTATGCCAGCCAGATGCGCAACTTCTTCGTGGGCATGGGCTTCCTGCTGCTCAACATCTTCCTGGGACTGCTCGGCACGTTCTGGTTCCGTACGCAGCAACGGCGCAGCGAGATTGCCCTGCACAAGGCGATGGGTGCCACGGACGGTGCGGTGTTCGGCCGCCTGATGAGTGAAGGTATTTTCCTGTTGCTGATCGTTACCGTGCTTGCCGTCATTATTGATATCGTACTGGCTCACTTCGAACTGAACAGCTGGCGCAACGGCACTACACTGGAGTGGCCACGTCTGGCCTTCTGCGCCGCCGCCACGTTTGTCCTCATCGCCGCCATGATTGGTGTCGGCATCGGTCTCCCGGCCCGACGCGCCATGAAGGTGCAGCCGGCGGAGGCGTTGCACGACGAGTAGGAGCCTCACCCCCGGCCCCCGGGCCGACGAAGGGAAGCCTCACCCCCTTCCCCTCTCCCAGGGAGAGGGGGGAGCGATTACTATTCTTAGATTTGATTATTTGATATAAAATGAAGACAAACTTATTTTCCAAGCACTTTTTCTCCCCTCTCTTTTGGAGAGGGGAAGGGGGAGAGGCTACCTGGATATCCGTGCTGGGCACGGCGCTGTCCATCTGCATGATTATGGTCATCGTCATCACCCTGCGGGTGCGCACGGCCGACTGCGAGCCGGAGGTGAACCGCAGCCGCTCGCTCTACGTGCCCAACATGTCCTACCGTGCCAAGGGCGACTTGAGCGGCAGCTCCGCCAATTCGAGCATGTCGGTGCAGACGGGGCGCGAGTGCTTCAAGACGCTGACCACGGCCGAGGCTGTCACGCTGGCATCGAATCCCGACAAGGTACGTGTCTCGCTGCCTGCCGGTGCCAAGATGACGGCCGACATGGTGCAGACCGATGAGGCCTTCTGGCAGGTGTTTCGCTTCCGCTTTCTCGACGGCAAGCCCTTCACGGCAGCCGATCTGAGCAGCGGTCTGCCCCGTGCCGTCATTGCAGCCTCGGTGGCCCGTCGCCTGTTCGGGCGGACGGACGTCAGCGGGCAGCACATAGAGCTGAACCACGTGGACTTCCAGGTGTGTGGCGTGGTGGCCGACATCTCCATGCTGGCTACGGATGCCTACGCCCAGGTGTGGATACCCTACACGGCCGGCGATGCCGAAGCCAACACCTGGGGCTATAACCTGATGGGACCGATGCGCGCCGTCATCCTGGCCCGCAGCCGGGCAGACTTTCCTGCCATCCGCGAGGAGTGCGAGCGCATGCGGCAGAAGTATAACGACGCGCAGGAGGGCGTGGAGGTGTTCTATCGCGGACAGCCCGACACACAGTTCACCCACCTCTACCGCACGTGGAGCCAGGAGCCCGACGTGCAGGGCGTGGTGTTGCGCTACGTGGTGGTGATGCTCATCCTGCTCATCGTGCCTGCCATCAACCTGAGCAGCATGACCCTGTCGCGGATGCGGAAACGGATGGCGGAAATCGGGGTACGCAAAGCCTTCGGTGCTACGGCCAACGAACTGATGCGCCAGGTCTTTCTGGAGAATCTGTTGCTGACCTGTCTGGCAGGCCTGTTGGGACTGCTGCTGAGCTATGCCGCCACCTTCGTGCTGAACGGCTTCCTCTTCGGCAACTCTACCAACGCCTATCTGTCGGGTGAGACCAGTCTGACGGCGGGCGAATTGCTCAGTCCGTGGATCTTCCTGGCTGCCTTTGGCTTCTGGCGGATGAATATTGTGGAGGCAATAAATGGGAAGGCTCATTAAAGGCCTCACCCCTAACCCCTCTCCCAAGGAGAGGGGGATTGAGAATGATAGATTGATATGATGATAACCTATTTATAACTGCCATATTCTTTGCCCGCTTCTCTTAGGCTGTGAGACTTCTTCCTCCCCTCTCCTCGGGAGAGGGGTTAGGGGTGAGGCTTTTCCTTGGGAGAGGGGGCGGGGGTGAGGCTTTACATTATGAACAAGAAACTATTTACTCAAATACGGAACGAATGGCGGAGCAACTTCTTCCTTGCGCTGGAGCTGCTGGTAGTCTTCGTGGTGCTGTGGTACATCGTGGACTGGTGCTGTACGACGGCGCGTGTCTACTTTGCACCGATGGGCTTCGATACGGAGCATTGCTATAACCTGACGATGAACCGGCTGACTCCCAACTCCGCCCTCTATGAAGAAGGCCATACGGCGGAGGACGATATGGATGCCCTGCTGGAGATAGCCGAACGCCTGCGCCACCGTCCCGGCGTGGAGGCGGTAGCCATTTCGCAGAACAGCGTTCCTTATAATAACGGAAGTAACGGCATTGAAACGTTTGTAGACACGGTGTCTGTTTATGCCATGCTCCGTCTGGTGCAGCCCGACTTTATGCGCCTGTTCCGCATTCGTGGGGTAGCTGTGCAGGATGCCGGAGGAAAGACGGTGCAGACTGCAAGTCCTGACTCGCTGGCCGCCGTGCTGGGCCCGGGAACGATGATCCTGTCGCGCAACGTGACAGCGAAGTATGAGGAACTGAACATGTCCGATGCCACACCGTTGCTGGGTCGTCAACTGCCTTTGTGGGAGCAGGACAGTGACTCCCGTCTGCGCGTAGCCGGCATTGCCGAGCCCATGCGCTGGAATCATTTCACGACAGCCGACCAGTGGGGAGGCCCCTTCCTGGCGACGGACTTCCCGCGCGAGGCGATGGTGCAATACGAGAATCCCGCCTACCTGCAACTGAGTTTGCGCGTCACCCCCGAGGCCGACCATGGATTTGTGGACGCGCTGATGGCCGATGCCGATCGTCTTTATCGTGTAGGGAATGTTTATATTCTGGATGTTCAGCCCTTCACGCAGTTGCGCTATATCAGCGAACTGGAGGATGTGAACGAAGTGCGCACGCAGCTCTGCATCCTGGGCTTCCTGTTGCTTAATATCTTCCTGGGCGTTATCGGTACCTTCTGGTTCCGTACGCAGCACCGTCGTCAGGAGGTAGCCCTCCGCATGGCGATGGGCAGCACACGGCGGGGCATCTTCCTTCGCCTGATTACCGAAGGTCTGTTACTGTTGACGCTGGCTGCTGTGCCTGCCACGGTTATTGCCTTGAACATTGGCGTGGCCGAATTGGTGGACGTCAGCCGGTTGCCTTTCGACACTCTGCGCTTCGTGCTTGCCCTTGTGCTCTCGTGGCTGCTGATGGCACTGATGATTGTGGTGGGCGTGTGGTATCCGGCCCGTCGGGCGATGAAGGTGCAGCCGGCGGAGGCGCTGCACGATGAGTAAGGGGCCTCACCCCCGGCCCCTCTCCCGGGGAGAGGGGAGATGAAAACGATTGTATGTGCAATGATAGACAGTTTGGCGGGTAACCGTTTTTCAATTAACCATTAACCATTTATCATTAACCATTTTATAATGAAACATGCATTGTTATACAACTTCCGTTCGCTTCTCAACCAGCTGAAGCAGCACCGCTTTTATACGGCGGTGTGTGTGGTGGGAACGGCGGTCACCATTGCCTTCGTGATGGTAGTGGTGATGGTTTATGATTTCCGTACGGCCGATGCGGCGCCGGAGACGCGGCGCAGCCGTGTGCTCTACAACTACGGCACCCAGTGCATGCGCCCCGACGGCACGAACGTGTGGGGCTACCGGGCCTTGGGGCCGACGGCTTTCCACGCCTTCTTCGACAGTCTGCCGGGCGTGGACGAACTGACGTGGCACAGCGGACTGAACAAGGCGGTCTGTGCGCTGCCCGCTTCGTCCGACCGACGGTCGGTGATGCTCCGTGCCGTGGCAGCCAACTGGTTCGACTTCTTCCGCTACGACTTCGTGGCGGGCCGTCCCTTCACCCGGGCCGAATACGATGCCGGGCGGGCCGCTTTCGAGAAGGCCGGCGACGAGTGGCGGCTTGTCCGCAACCGTGAGGACGGCGTGGTGCGCCGTTTCGTCGTCATCAGCGAGCGCCTGGCGGGGCAACTGTTCGGCGGAGCTGCCGGGGCGGTGGGCAAGCAGTTGTTGCTGGACTTTCAGGAGGCGCGCGTGGTGGGCGTGGTGCGCGATGTCAGCTCCATCTTCCAGACCGCCTATGCCGACGTGTGGGAACCTTTCACCCTGACCAATGAGGAGAACCTCGACCCGAACCTCGCCACCGCCGGCCTGCTGGGCTTCCGCTATGCCGTCCTCCACCTGTCGCCCGGCACCCGGCCTGCCGCAGTACGCACCGAAGTGAACCGACGGATGGAACAGCTCAACAGGCAAGGGCTGGAGTACATCCTGAAGGACCCGCGGCTCTATACGCATACGGAGTACACCTTCTTCCGCGACAGCAGCATCAGCGCGGGGCTGGTCTATGCGCTGTTGCTGGTGGTGCTGCTGGTAGTGCCTGCCGTGGGCATCTCGGGGCTGGTACATGCCCAGATGCAGAGCCGCCTGGGCGAGATAGCCATCCGCAAGGCTTATGGCGCCTCCAATGCCAACATCATCGGCCAACTGTTTGCCGAAAGCCTGTGTACCACCTTGATAGGCGGTGTGCTGGGCTATGCGTTGTCGTGCGTGCTGGTGGTGGCGGGCGGCACGTGGCTGTTCGGCACGGGCGGTGTGGAGCTGGAAGGCATCTTGTTGGGCAGCGACTTGCTGCTGCGGCCGTCGTTGTTCGTGGCCGTGCTGGCGGCGTGCGTGGTGTTCAACGCACTGTCCACGCTGCTGCCGGCCTGGATGGCGGTACACCGCAATATATCGTACACACTAACGGGAGGAGAATAAAACTATGTGGAGACAAATATACAGACAGATATGGAACCAGCGGCGGGCCAACGCCTGGCTGTGGGTAGAGTTGTGCATCGTAACCGTACTGCTGTGGTACGGCATCGACCTGGTGTATAATTACGAAGGGGCCGCCTGGCAGCCCAAGGGTTACGACACGTCGTGCGTGTTCGACCTGACCCTGGAGGCCAAGCCATTGGAGGTCATCAGCGATGCCGACAACCGGCGGGCAGGGGAGGACTTCAGCTACCTGTACAACCTGCTGAAAGACTATCCCGGCGTGGAGGAAGTGTGCGCCTATCATGGCAGCGTGCCCTACACGGGCAATGCGATGTTCGAGGGTTATGCGCCGCACAGCGACTCGACGCACGTGGTGTCGTGCTTCATCCGCTATGTCACGCCCTCTTACTTCAGGGTGTTCCGCCTGAAGCCCCTTGCGGGACAACTGGACGAAGCACACTGGTCGCCGGCCGAATATCCC
Organism: uncultured Bacteroides sp.; assembly: GCF_949298305.1. Taxonomy (GTDB): domain Bacteria; phylum Bacteroidota; class Bacteroidia; order Bacteroidales; family Bacteroidaceae; genus Bacteroides. Next base: position 10,748 of record NZ_CASFWU010000048.1, read on the forward strand.
ATGCCGGCCCTGATGAGTGTGGACCTGGCAGACTCCTTGTTCCACCAGCCCAACGTGGCCGACGCCGTGGGCAAGACCTGCTTCAATCCTTACTGGCTGAAGCTGGCCAATCCGGTGACCAACTACCGCGTGGCGGCTGTCCTGCCCCGGCACAAGCTGGACGACTACGAGCGCTACGAACCGTTCATCTACCTGCCTGCCCAGCAGGCTTTCTGGTGGCAGCATGTGGCGATACGCGTCGCGCCCGACCAGGTGGCAGGCTTTGCCGAACGCTTCCGCAAGGATATGCAGCCGGTGTTCGACCGCGGCATCTTCTACCTGAACTCCATCCGCTCGTACGACGACATGAAGGAAGCCTACGACGTGCAGCAGGGCACGGTGAACTACCTGAACACGGTCTATGCCGTGGCGGCCTTCTTCCTCTTCAATGTGTTTCTGTGCGTGTTTGCCACCTTCTGGTACCGCACCCGCAAGCGTCGTTGCGAGGTGGCCCTGCGCATGGCCATGGGCAGCACTCCCCGTGCGGTGATGGGTCACTTCCTGCTGGAAGGCCTCACGCTCCTGCTGCTTTCCGCCCTCCCGGCTTTGCTCATTGCCGTTAACCTGCAACTGGCCGACCTGACGGTACATACGCTGGTGGATGCTTCGGCACTCCGCTTCGTGGGATGCTTCGGTGTGGCCTTCCTGCTCATGGCGCTGATGATAGTGGCCGGCATCTGGTATCCCGCCCGGCGGGCCATGAAGGTGCAGCCCGCCGAGGCGCTGCACGACGAGTGACGGATTGAGACTATCCTCTCAATATACGTTGAGAACCCCCTCTCAATACTCGTTGAGAGCCCCCTCTCAATATGCGTTGAGACTACCCTCTCAATACACGTTGAGAGCCCCTTCTCAACGCCCGTTGCGAGTCCGGCTCTTTTCTGTGCGTTTGTCGTGGCAGGTTAAATTAATGGAGCACATGCTTGCTTTTTTCTCGGAAAGTGCTTAACTTTAAGTCACAATTCTAACCGGGTTTATAAAAAGTCCTGACCCACAGGCAAATGCTATGAGAATACAGTTTGAGATTAAGGAACAGCTGTCAGACATCATTGAAGAGATTCTGAATAGCGAGAAATGGAGCACCATTGTCAAGAACGAGATTGAAGGTCGGAAACAGGTGGTTATCCGTGACCCGAGCTACAACTCGGAGGCTTCTGTCGAGATTTATCAGAAGGAAATCAACATCCGGACGGCATGGTCCAGCTACACCTACCGCATCTTCATGATGGGCGACCGCGTGTGGTGCGAGTACAACGGCGCCTACCGCGGACTGCTGGAACAGAGGCTGCTGCCCACCATCACTCCCAAGGAGAGCCTGCTCGACTCGGAAGTGGACAGCTCGCTCTACGGGCACGAGAAGAAAACCCTGCGCGAGTATGCCGAGGACAACGTGAAGCTGAAGAAGTTCAGACGCGAGAATTTCAACGAGGCACACAACGGCATGGCCACCTTCGACCATCCCAAGCGGGTGTATGACGAGTTCATCAAGGAAGACTACGTTGTGCCCTCTTCCCAGGAGAAGAAGGATTAAAAAACGGCTTGCTCACTCCTGGTGAGTTATAGCAGGCATTGCATCAGAAGGAGGGGAGTCGGATACTATACTAAGCCTCGACCCACCCTCCTTTATTCTGTTTTCAACGAGATTATTCGTGTGAAGCGTAATATTTCAGGAACTGGGTGCGTTCAAACGTGTTCACGCCGTTCAGGTCGCGGACGTTGAGCATGCCCTTGAACTGCTGGATGCTTTCCATGCCCTTGCGGTCCATCCATTCGCTGATGAAGCGGAGAAAGTCGGGGATGATGGCAGCCGACTGCTGGTAGAACACGCTGCATATCTCGACAGCGGACGCACCAGCCAGGATGGCTTTGATGACTCCTTCCGGAGAGTGGATGCCGCCCGAAGCCGCAAAGTCCAGCTTGCTGACGGCTGCCGAGGCAATGCCTATCCAGCGCAGGGATTTGGCCAGTTCGGCTTCGTTGCTGAACACGCTGCCTGCGGTTTGCACCATCTTCTCGATGTCAATGTCCGGCTGGTAGAAGCGGTTGAACATCACGACCGCAGCGGCGCCGTTGGCATAGAGCTGGTCGGCCAGAGCTACCGGATTGGTAAGGTTGTCGCCCAGCTTCATGATGATTGGCATACGGGTCACCTTCTTGATGTGGGCCAGGATGTCGATGTGCCGCTGCTCGAAAGAGCCGTATTCATATTGCGTGTTGGTCTGCAGGGCCAGGATGTTGACCTCCAGCGCATCGGCTCCGGCTTCTTCAATCTTCTTGGCAAAGTCTTCCCACTTGGCATCCTGATAGCAGTTGATGCTGGCAATGATGGGGATGTCGCATGCAGCCTTGCTTTCCTTGATGAGGGTCAGGTACTCGTTCAGTTTATGTTCGCGCACATATTCGGCCAGGTATTCGCTGCCTTCGGGGTACATGTTGGCATCGTGCAGACTGTCCACCTCCAGCATAATCTGTTCCTCGAACAGCGATTTCAGGACAATGGCGCCCGCACCGGCTTCACAGAGCTTACGGTTCTTGGCACTGCTGGCTGTCAGCCCCGAACTGCTGACAATAATCGGATTCTTGAGTTTCAACCCGGCAAATGTAGTTTGTAATGTAGCCATAATGGTATAATTTAATGGTTAATGTTTTTTATAACTGCCTTTTGTGCAGGCAGAGGCGGTATCAGGCCGTATAGTCTCTTTCGCCGAATATCTTACTGCCCACCCGCACCAAAGTACTGCCGGCAGATACGGCCTCGGGATAGTCGTGGGACATCCCCATGGAAAGTTCCTTGAAGGCTTCGTCGTGGGCAAACCATCGCTGCTTGACCTGGGCGAAAAAAGTGCTCAACGAGCCGAACTCCCGCCGGATTTGCTCCACGTCGTCTGTGTTGGAGGCCATTCCCATCAGGCCACAGATGCGGACGTGAGCCAGTCCCTTCCATTCTCCGGCAGCAAGCATTTCTTCGCATTCTTCGAAACTGAAGCCGAACTTCGTCTCTTCCTGGGCAATGTGCAGCTGCAGCAGGCAGTTGACTACCCGTCCGGCTTTGGCGGCCTGTCTGTCCACTTCAGCCAGCAGCTTGTAAGAGTCTATGCCGTGAATCAGTGTCACGTAGGGGACGATGTACTTCACTTTGTTGGTCTGCAGGTGGCCTATAAAGTGCCATTCAATGTCTTGTGGCAGGCTCTCGTGTTTGGCCGTCATTTCCTGCACCTTGCTTTCACCGAAGATGCGCTGTCCGGCACGGTAGGCCTCTTCTATCGCTTCGTTGGGATGAAACTTGGAGACAGCTACCAGACGTACGCCTTGGGGCAGGTCGGCCAGCACTTGTTTGAGGTTTTCTGCAATCATGATTCTTATCTTATTGTTTTTGCAAGTTCAACGATATGTGCCCCCCTGTCAAAGTCCTTATCCTTGGAATTCGGGCTTGTCGTCGGGTTCAGCGTGGTAAGGATAAACGTCCATGATGGGGGTCTCGGCCACGTTGGCTATCTGATAGTCGGCCATGGTGCCCTTCATGCCTTCGTCCAGCTTCTTGATGGCATCGCGCAGGTCGGCAGCCTGTACCAGCACCTGGGTAGATGACTTTTTCTCGGCGCCGCTCTTCTCGTCGAGGGTGATGAACACCAGTTTGCACTTGAACCAGCGGTCGGCAGCCTCTTCCTCGCAGGGGAACAGTTCGCTGTAGTTGGCCCGCTTGATGTCCGACACCGTAAACTCGCCGCTGATGAAGGGAGTCATTTCCTCGATGATGCGTGCCTCGGCCTCGGTGAAGCTGAGGGCGTCCACCAGATAGGGTTCGGTCACTTTCTTGTTCATTCCGTTTTCCATTACCTTCTCGTAACGTATTTTGCATTCAAACCAGGTATGCATTGCCATAATTTTTCTGTCTTTAGTTTAAGTGATTAATATGTATCCCGTTTCCCTCTGTCGGGCTTGCCGCACAAGAGTCAACGGGCTGTTTCCTATAAAGTAGCTTGCAAATTTACGCAATAATTTTTAGTTTGAATGATAATTCGCTACTTTTGTCCCACGTTTGTCCGGCAGACGGGGTTGCAAGTGGCTTTGTCCTTTCGTCTTTCTCCCATCTCCTGATTCCAGGCCGGGCCGGAGACAGATGTCCAACAGATATTAATCTTGATGGCTATGATGCGAAACAAATTTGCGGGAGCCTTCCTGCTTCTTACCTTATTATTATGTACAGTTTCCTGCGGTCTTAAAAACAAACAGACCGGCGGGCAGACATCGACAGAAGACACGACAACCGTGGCGATAGATTCGGCCACGACAGTAATTCCTGTCTATGCCAAAGGCTATGCGGTGAAATATCTTTCCCATGGTGTACGACTGGTAGACATTCAGGATCCGCAGAAAGAGAGCGGCCAGTCGTTTCATTATGCGCTGGTGCCGAGGGGTGTCAAGCCGGCCCATGTTCCTGCGGACTATACCGTGATAGAGACTCCCGTGCAGCGTGTTGTCTGCATGACTTCGCTCCAACTCTCCAACTTTATCCGGCTGGATGCCTGCGACCGCGTGGTGGGTATCACCAGTACACGTCATTTGTTTAATCCCGAGATGAACGAACGGTTGAAGTCAGGTAAGACAGCTAAAATAGGAATTGAGGGCAATTTTGATAACGAATTGATAATGAGCCTGAATCCGGACCTGATATTTATCTCTCCTTTCAAACGGGGAGGCTACGATGCCATGCGCGAAATAGGCATTCCGCTGGTGCCCCATCTGGGTTACAAGGAGATGACACCGCTGGGACAGGCCGAGTGGATTAAGTTCATCGGGATGTTTGTGGGGCTGGAGGCCGAGGCCAATACTCGGTTTGCAGCCATCGAGAAACGTTATAACGAACTGTGCAAACTGGCTGCCGGAGTCAAGGAACGTCCAAAGGTATTCAGCGGTGAGATACGTGGCGGAAACTGGTATGCCGTGGGCGGCAAGAGCTTTCTGGCAGAGTTGTTCAGAGATGCGGGTGCAGACTATTTCCTGAAAGATGACCCGCGCTCGGGTGGTGTCATGCTGGATTTTGAGACTGTGTACAGCCAGGCGGAGGATGCCGACTATTGGCGCATTGTCAACAGTTACGAAGGAACCTTCTCCTACGAAGCCCTGAAGTCGCTCGACCCGCGCTATGCCGACTTCCGCGCTTTCCGCGAGCGGGGAATCATCTATTGCAACATGCGCGAGAAACCCTTCTATGAGAGCATGCCCATGCAGCCCGAGGTGGTGTTGGAGGACTTGATTCATGCTTTCCATCCCGACCTGTTGCCCGATTACAAACCTACTTATTACGAACGCCTGAAATGATGAAGAGACCGATATTGTTGCTGATGCTGGCGTTGCTGGTATCCATTTTCCTGTTTTTTCTGTTGAATCTGCTGTTGGGTTCCGTGCACATCCCTTTCCGTTCGGTTTGGAACATTCTGTGGGGGAGCGGGGAGGAATCTGTTGTCTGGCAGAATATCATTTGGAAGTCCCGTGTACCGCAGGCGCTGACGGCGTTGGTGGCCGGTGCAGGCTTGTCGGTCAGCGGCTTGCAGATGCAGACCGTGTTCCGCAATCCGTTGGCAGGCCCGTCGGTGTTGGGCATCAGCTCGGGAGCCAGTCTGGGCGTGGCGTGTGTGGTGCTGCTTTCGGGAGCCTTGGGAGGCGTGGCGTTGAGCCGTTTGGGATATATGGGCGAAGTCGCCCTTTCCATTGCTGCCATTGTGGGAGCGTTGGCTGTGATGGCTCTCATCGTTTATGTTTCGCAAAAGGTGAAGGGAAATGTGACGCTGCTGATTATCGGTGTGATGATAGGTTACGTGGCCAGTGCGGTCATCGGTGTGCTGAAGTATTTCAGTGTGGAAGAAGATATCCGGGCGTATGTCATTTGGGGACTGGGCAGCTTTGCCCGCGTGTCCGGCGACCAGATGGTGCTGTTTGTCAGTATCATGGCCGTTTTGCTCCCACTCTCCTTCCTGCTGATAAAGACCATGAATCTGTTGTTGCTGGGAGACGGCTATGCCCGCAACCTGGGACTGAACATCAAGCGTGCCCGCCTGCTGGTCATTTCGTGTTCGGGGGTGTTGGTGGCCATTGTGACCGCCTATTGCGGCCCCATCATGTTCATCGGCCTGGCTGTGCCCCATTTGTGCCGTGCCATCTTTCAGACGTCCGACCACCGCATACTGATGCCTGCCACGCTGTTGACGGGAGCTGCCCTGGCTTTGGTCTGCAACCTGATAGCCCGCATGCCGGGCTTTGAGGGGGCCTTGCCGGTCAATTCGGTCACGTCGCTGGTCGGCGCCCCTGTTGTGGCGTCGGTGCTGTTCAACAAGCGGAAAGGGGAGATACATGAGTAATGGAGAATAGGGAAGGGATAATGGATAATGAATGTTTTTTCTGTCCTTCCATTTAAAAGGAAAAGAATTTGAATACAGAAACAATACATATTGAAAACCTGTCCATCGGCTATCCCGGCAAGGGCGAGGTGAAAGTGGTGGCAAGCGGCATTTGTGCCGGCATCAACAGGGGCGAACTCACTTGCCTGTTGGGAGCCAACGGGGTGGGGAAGTCCACTCTGCTGCGCACGTTGTCTGCCTTCCAGCCCAAGTTGGGCGGAGAAATACGCATCTTGGGCAAGGAAATAGAGAAGTACACGGACAAACAGATGTCGCGGGTCATCAGCGTGGTGCTGACGGAAAAATGCGACATACGCAACATGTCCGTCACTGAACTGATAGGGCTGGGGCGCAGTCCCTATACCGGCTTCTGGGGCACCCTGTCGCGTGAAGACCAGGAAGTGGTGGAGAAATCAATCAACCTGGTAGGTATCGGACATTTGCAGCATCGGATGGTACACACACTGAGCGACGGCGAACGGCAGAAGGTGATGATAGCCAAGGCGCTGGCGCAGGAAACGCCGGTGATTTACCTGGACGAGCCCACGGCCTTCCTCGATTTCCCCAGCAAGGTGGAGATGATGCAACTGCTGCACCATCTCAGCCGGCAGACGGGGAAAACCATTTTCCTCTCTACCCACGACCTGGAGCTGGCTTTGCAGATTGCGGACAAGATATGGCTGATGGACAAGGTGAACGGAGTGACCATAGGTACTCCCGAAGACCTCTCGCTCAACGGAAGCCTCAGCCGCTTCTTTGCCCGCAAGGGCATTGCTTTCGACTTGGAAACGGGGCTCTTTCGGGTGGACAACGAATATACTTCGCAGATACGGCTGGTGGGTCATGGGCAGAAATACGCAATGGTCCGGAAAGCCTTGCAGCGCAACGGAATCTTGGCCAGCCGCAACGTGGAGTCTGACATGTATATAGAGACAGGCGACTTGAGAGCTGACAGGCCTTTTGTCCTGTATATTCCGTCGTGTGAGCCTTTGGCTATAAGAAGCATAGAAGAGCTGTTGGAAAAGGTCAGGGAACATATCAGGCCTCTTCCTCCGGCGGACAAGTAAATAGGTAAGAACATCATTGATAAATATAGCTGTTTGACGGGATTCGGTAAGTTTATATGGAGATTCCGGGTACATCTGTCTATATGGCGCAAGATGAATCGGGAGTTTTGAGACTTGTCTTTTCCTGCCCGTTCCACCCCCGAAACCAAAGAGGCTCGGAGGCAGTGCCAAAGAGGCTCGGAGGCGGCATCAAAGAGGCTCGGAGGCAAAACCTATGAGGAACACAGGATTTTCCGAAGTTTGTCGGACGGCAGCAATCAAGAAAAAAAGGAGGCGGTTATCATGCATCATTCAAAAGACAACTACGTATATCTGACTACGGCGCCGGTGCCGCGTGTGATTATGGCATTGGCCGTACCCACCATTGTCAGCATGTTGGTGACTTCATTCTACAACATGGCCGACACTTATTTTGTGGGCAAGATTGATACCCAGTCGACGGCGGCGGTGGGCATCGTCTTTTCAGTTATGTCCATCATTCAGGCTGTGGGCTTCTTCTTTGGTCATGGGTCGGGCAACTACATCTCGCGCAAGCTGGGAGCGAAGGAAACCGGAAATGCCGAAAAGATGGCATCTACAGGTTTTTTCCTGGCTCTTTTTGTCGGGGCATTTCTGGCTTTGCTGGGCTTCTTGCTACTCACTCCTCTTTCGTTAGCCTTGGGCTCCACTCCGACCATCCTTCCTTATACGGAGCGTTATTTAGGTGTCATACTGTTGGGTGCTCCGTTTATGGCCGCTTCGTTGGTGCTGAACAATCAGATTCGTTTTCAGGGAAATGCAGCCTATGCCATGGTGGGCATTGTCACAGGAGCAGTTCTCAATGTGATATTGGACCCCATTCTGATATTTGGTTTCGGAATGGGCATTTCGGGAGCCGCTTGGGCCACGGTCATCAGCCAGGTGTGCAGCTTCACGCTGCTTCTCTTCATGAGCCATCGCGGCGGTAACATCCGCATCCATTATCGCAACTTTACGCCCACTTGGGCTTTTGTCAAGGAGATTGTGGGCGGAGGTACCCCCTCGCTGGCCCGTCAGGGGCTGGCCAGTGTGGCTACCATTCTGTTGAATGTAGCCGCAGGCGCATACGGTGATGCCGCCATAGCCGGCATGTCCATCGTGACACGCATCGCCATGTTCATCAATGCCTTCCTGATAGGGTTTGGACAAGGCTTTCAGCCTGTATGTGGCTTCAATTATGGCGCAGGGCTTTATGGGCGTGTCCGCCAGGGATTTTGGTTTTGCGTGAAGGTTGGCTTTATTTTTCTGCTTGTTTGTGCGGTAGCCGGTATGGGATATGCCGAAGAGATTGTTGCGCTTTTCCGTAAGGAAGATCCGGCTGTGATAGCAGTGGGAGCTGCCGCCTTGCGGTGGCAGTTCATCACTTTCCCCTTGGGGGCATGGATTATAGTAAGTAACATGATGTTGCAGACCATCCGGAAACCTGTGCGGGCTACGGTCCTGTCATCTGCCCGCCAGGGATTGTTTTTTATTCCCCTCATTTTCATTCTTCCCCACTTCTTTGGGTTAGAGGGGGTAGAGGCTTGCCAGGCCACATCGGATCTGTTAACATTCCTTTTGGCCATTCCTCTAACTTGCGGCGTGTTGGCCGAGATGAAGAGAAAAGAGGCCGCAGCTTCCTTTTCTTCAAAATAAGTGTGTGTGTTGGCCTTGCATTTAGTCGGAATTTCGTACTTTTGCATCCCGTTAATGGATACCATCGAATAAAGAAACTTTAAAAACAAAATAAGAATGGCAGTAGAATTGAAAGACCTCACCAAGCGAAGCGAGAATTACTCGCAGTGGTATAACGAATTGGTGGTGAAAGCCGACCTTGCAGAACAGTCGGCTGTGCGTGGATGTATGGTTATTAAGCCCTATGGATACGCTATTTGGGAGAAAATGCAACGTCAGTTGGACGATATGTTTAAGGAAACAGGACATGTCAATGCCTATTTCCCATTGCTCATCCCGAAATCTTTCCTCAGCCGTGAGGCAGAACATGTGGAAGGATTTGCCAAAGAATGTGCCGTGGTAACCCACTACCGTCTGAAGAACGATCCGAATGGTGGGGGAGTGGTTGTAGATCCGGCTGCCAAGTTGGAAGAAGAATTGATTATTCGTCCGACTTCTGAAACCATCATCTGGAATACTTATAAGAACTGGATTAATTCCTATCGTGATTTGCCTATTCTCTGCAACCAGTGGGCAAACGTGTTCCGCTGGGAAATGCGTACCCGCCTGTTCCTGCGTACCGCAGAATTCCTGTGGCAGGAAGGACATACGGCACACGCCACTAAGGAGGAGGCCGAAGCCGAGGCCGTGAAGATGCTGAACGTTTACAGCGACTTTGCCGAGAAGTACATGGCGGTTCCGGTCATTAAGGGTGTGAAGTCGGCCAACGAACGTTTTGCCGGCGCATTGAACACCTATACCATCGAGGCCATGATGCAGGATGGTAAGGCCCTGCAGAGCGGAACCTCGCACTTCCTGGGACAGAACTTTGCCAAGGCATTTGACGTTCAGTTTGTCAATAAAGAGAACAAGCTGGAATATGTATGGGCTACGTCCTGGGGTGTGTCTACCCGTCTGATGGGAGCGCTCATCATGACTCACTCTGATGACAACGGCCTTGTATTGCCGCCACACCTGGCTCCGATTCAGGTAGTCATTGTACCTATTTACAAAAATGCCGAGATGTTGGCCAAGATAGACGAGAAGGTGGCAGGCATCGTGACGAGATTGAAGGCATTGGGCATTTCTGTGAAGTACGACAATGCCGACAACAAACGTCCTGGCTTCAAGTTTGCCGACTACGAAGTGAAGGGCGTTCCCGTACGATTGGTAATGGGTGGACGTGACTTGGAGAACAACACCATGGAGATTATGCGTCGCGATACGTTGGAGAAGGAAACCCGCTCGTGCGACGGCATCGAAGAGTATGTAAAGAACCTGCTGGAAGACATCCAGGCAAATATCTACAAGAAAGCGCTCGACTATCGCAACAGCCGTATTACGACCGTGGACAGCTACGAGGAATTTAAGGAGAAGATTGAGGAAGGCGGCTTTATCCTGGCTCACTGGGACGGTACAACCGAGACCGAAGAAAAGATTAAGGAAGAGACCAAGGCTACCATTCGGTGCATCCCGTTTGATTCTTTTGTACCCGGTGACAAGGAACCCGGCAAATGTATGGTGACAGGCAAACCATCGCCCTGCCGCGTGATTTTTGCCCGTTCCTATTAAAATAACGGAAGGAAACAGGTCGACTAGTTATGGGGGTCGACTTGTTTCCTTTTCATTTATTCAAGTGCAGAAACTTTGAAAAAGATTTGGTGCATACCGAGGAAAAAGCTAAATTTGCACTCGCTTTTGAAAAGGTAAGGCATTCGGGGTGTAGCGCAGTCCGGTTAGCGCACCTGCTTTGGGAGCAGGGGGTCGAAGGTTCGAATCCTTTCACCCCGACATTAGGTCGGATTTCTTTGGAAATCAGGCCTTTTTTCTTTAGATAAGGGTTCTTTTTTCTGTCTGAAAATAGTCTGATTTTGTCTGGTTCATAAATCGTCAAAAAAAACTGGTCAAAAAAAGATTAATTATGAGAAAGAAAAAGATTATTGTTTTGCCACATCTGGTGGATGCTGGCGGAGATTTGAGCAGGGATTGGTTCGTGGAATATTCATGCCGTGACCCGCGCACTGACAAGCTCAAGCGTTTCAGGGAATATGGCGGTTTCAGAAAATTGAAGTCAGCCAAGGAAAGATATGCCTTGGCCAAACAAATCATTTCAGAAATCAAGGATAAACTGTCAACTGGATGGACTCCCTTCAAGGAGGAGAAGCTGACGTATCAGGATGCTCTCATCTTGCAGGTACACGCTGACCGGTGGGGACGTGAACGTGAATCCCTCCCTACCATCCGTGTCTATCTATCAGAGTTCCTGGACGTGAAGAAGGTGACCGTCATTGCGCATTCTTACCAGACTTATCGCTCGAAACTGCGTATCTTTGCCGAGTGGGCAGAGCATCAGAAGCTGGACGACATTCATATAAGCTGCATCACGAGAGAGCATATTTGCGATTTCCTGCTATACATGGTGGAGCAAAACAAGGTATCAAAACGTACGGTTCTGAAGTACAAACAAATCTTGCACGGGTTTTTCGATTACATGATTCAGGCTAAAGGCATCGTGCTGGCAAATCCCGTGCATGACATCCCGGACATGGGGAGGCTGACCGATGAAGCACCGCGACCAATCCCTGAGAAGGAACGCTCAATGCTGATGTCTTATATGAGAAAGAACGACCCGCAGTTATGGTTGTTCTGCCAGATGGAATATTATTGCGCCATCCGGCCGAATGAACTGCGACAGCTGCGCATTCTTGATATAGATTTCGTCAAACGCATCATCCGTGTGCCTTGTACAATCAGTAAAAACCGTCAGACCGAGTTCGTGAATATGCCCAACCAGCTATACAACGTGCTGCTTGCATTGAAGGTGAATGAACTGGAAGGTGACCTCTATTTGTTTTCAGGTGGAGGAAGACCGGGAAAGGTTATGCTTGGGAAGAACAATTTCCGTTTTCGTTTCGACCGCATCCGTAACCGTCTTGACTTGTCGGCGTCGTACAAGTTGTACAGCTTCAAACATACGGGTGGAGTCGAACTGGTCAATGCCGGTGTAGATACCTGGGAGTTGCAACGCCATTTCCGGCATAAATCCATTGATACAACGGAACGCTATATTCGCAGGAATTTTGCGGTGAAAAGTGATAAAATAAAGAATCACTTCCCGGATATCTGATAATATCCCTACATTTGCCCCTATGAAAAAGAACATCGAAATACATTCGGTGACAGCATGAAGGACGAAAGCATCGAGGAGGGCGACATCCTCGTCATCGACAAATCCCTGGAACTGATAGAGGGCGACCTGGCCGTGTGCTATGTGGACGGCGAGTTCACCGTCAAGCGGGTTTCCATCGAGGGCGACACCGTTTGGTTGGTTCCTTCTAATCCTTCCTATCCTCGAATCAAAGTGACTGCCGACAATGATTTTCTGGTGTGGGGCATCGTGACCTACACCATCAAGAAGAACCGTAGGAGGAGGTAGCCATGTTCGGCCTGATGGACTGCAATAACTTCTACGCCTCATGCGAGCGGGTGTTCAACCCCTCGCTGAACGGGCGGCCCGTGGTCGTGCTCTCGAACAACGACGGGTGCGTCATCGCCCGCTCCAACGAAGCGAAGGCGCTGGGCATCCCGATGGGTGCGCCGGCCTATCAGATGCGGGAGCAGGTGGAGAAGCACGGGATTGCAGTATTCTCATCGAACTACACCCTCTATGGTGATATGTCCGCCCGTGTCATGTCTATCCTTTCATCGCTGGTGCCGGACATCGAGGTCTATTCTATCGACGAGGCATTTGTGAACTTGGATGGCATTACGGACTATCAGAACTTGGGCTCCACCATCGTAAATAAGGTGTATAAAGGTACGGGCATACCCGTCAGTTTGGGAATTGCTCCGACCCGTACCTTGGCGAAGATGGCCAACAAGTTCGCCAAAAAGTATCCGGCATACAAGCGTGTCTGCTGCATCGACACGGACGAGAAGCGGGAGAAGGCCCTGCGCCTGTTCGCCATCGGCGACGTGTGGGGCATCGGCCGGAGACAGGCTGCCAAGCTGGAGAAAGAAGGCGTGAAGACAGCCTATGACTTCACCCAGTTGCCCGGCTCATGGGTACGCAAGTACATGACCGTGGTCGGAGAACGTACATGGAAAGAGCTTCGTGGAACACCCTGCATCACGGAGAACATCACGCCGCGTAAACAGATTTGTACATCCCGCAGCTTCGGCCGGATGATAGAGGACATCGAGCAGATGGATGAAGCGGTGTCTACATTCGCGGCAACTTGTGCAAAGAAACTCAGAGAACAAAAGGGCTACGCCGTATCGCTCTTGGTATTCATTATAACCAACCGCTTCCGGGAGGACTTGCCCCAGTACTGGAAAAGCGTTTCGGTCAATCTTCCGGTACCAACGGACGACACGCTGGAGATTGTTCACTATGCTCTGACAGGATTACGAAGCATCTTCAGAACTGGGTACCAGTATAAGAAGGCCGGTGTCATTATTACTGAAATCACGTACAACGTCCAGCAGAACCTGTTCGATACCGTGGACAGGGATAAGAGGGCACGGCTGATGAACGCCATCGACAGCATCAACGGGAAGCATGGAAGCTCCGTCAAGCTGGCTGTGCAAGGTCAGGGTACCGGTTGGAAGCTGAAGCAGGAGCAGTTATCCAAGCACTATACAACGGATTTGGGGGAGATTATTGAGATTAATTGCACGTAAAACATACAGGACCACGCTTTATATTGATTCGGGCAATTCTTTCAGGTTTATACTATTAAAACCGCTTTTATGAATTAGTATGGCGATGTCTCTAATATCACCTATTCTAACAGTTTGTGGTTCATTTGAATTGAAATCCGCAAATATTCTAAATTCGTTTTGCGCTTTATACTTATCCCTTTTCATAAATGGAGTGATATTGATTTTATTGTTGTATTCCTGCTCAGAATAATATTTGACACTATCAAAATAAAAATCCACTCCCAAATTTGAGAATGCATGTCTACATCTTTCAATAAATGTATCATATTGAAGAATAACCACTATTGTATCATAATCACTATCTAAAGATTGAAAGACATCGTTATTTATAATTGATAGTTTTGTATTATTACCCATCATTTAAACATCACAGTCTACCATTGCCATAGAATAAATATTACCTATATTCTGGTCAACGTATTCTCTAACTTTAATCTCGGATGGATGCAATGTGATTTCATTACCATTTGAGAACTTAAATACAGCTTGTATAGGTTTATAACGCATGAAAGAAATGGAATTCTCGAATTTGTCGCCAATTCCTGTAGATTCATCCATTTCAGTGAAACACATAAGGGTATTCATGTACATTTCACCAAACAAAAGGAATCGCCTCATGTATTCATACTTCTGTACTTTAATTAGTATATCCTTAACTATAGCCATATGGATTGGTTAGAAATGAATTTATAAATCCCCGACCACCTTCTGGCAGCCGGGGCACTTGCCAGCAGCAAGCAATCTTCTACTCCGCTAAGATAGCTATTATTCTTTGATTCTTTCGTACAATACCCAGAAAGGTTGGCCGCAGATGTATTCGATGGCAAAGCGGGCCTCGGTGAGCTGTCTGGCCAGTTCTTTGGCAGATACGTCGATGATGTTCTGTAGGTCGTATTGCAGTTCGGCGGTGGTCTTGTAGACTTTCTGTGAGGTTGCCCCGATGGGGGCGTAGTTCTGCCGGAGGAAATCGGCTATGGCGGTCTGACGTTTTTGTTCCTCCTGCTTCTGCTTGTCGTCTTCGTCTTGGTAGTGACGGAAACCTATCTTATTGCTCATTGTGAACCTCCTTTCTTCGCCTGCATTACACAATACACCAGTGCCAGCACGGCGGGTGGGAAGATGAAGGTTGCGCAAGCGCAGAATGCGGCGCTGATGTACCAGGCATCGCGGGCGGTCTTGATTTGGCATTCTTGGGGCAACACTTTGTTAAATAGTTCACGCAGTTTGTCCGCAACGGATATGCGCGGAGCAGGCACGGCGGGCGTGCCGAGGGTCAGTTCTTTTTTCATTTTGTTGAGCAATTAAATGAAACAAATAGGTTAAGAATATGGGAAAGCGACCCTTTCAATACCCAGAAAATTTAGAAACTTACCTATAAAATGAAAGTTCCGCTTTCCCGTTGCTCAACACCTGATACAGGCTGGGAGGCCATTAAGCACTCCACACGGGGGTCGGAACTTATATGGTTGACCGAAGGCATAAAAAATGCCAACGGCAATCGGTTGGCGAACTACTCGTCGCCTGTATTAAATGTTGAGCACTGCAAATATAGGGATTGTTTTTGGATGGGCAATCATTTTCGCAATAAAACTATTTCTTTATCTGATGAAAATACAAGGAGTCTATGATTTCGGCTATCATCTTACCTTTTTTGCTCACTCCGTTATAAGTTTTCCGCCTGTTCTTGGAATCCTTGAAACGCTGTGCGGTCTCCAGCCTCTTTTTCAATTCCACGTATTTAGGTGCGGAAAGTTCCTTGTAGAAAGATAGCTGCATGTTGATTACCTCTGTCTCCTTATCATAGTCTTTCAATTTACGAAGGCAGATACATGCTTCCGAATAGGCTTTGAGCTTGTCTTCTAACCGACGTTCCTTTTCTGCTGCAACCAGGAAAGCGTCCGCTGCTTCCGACCATTTTTCTTGCTTCTTCAGCACCATGGCGGACTGCATGTAGTCTTTCAGTTTATGAATGAGGACTTCTGTATATTCGTCTCCATATACAAATATCTCTCCATAATACCTGGCTGTGGCCTTCACATAAGGAGTATCATATCCTTGCTTGACATAATTTACATAGCAATCAATATATTTATCTTGATTCCAGGTAAGTTCTTCCGAACACTCCTTGGGTACATATCCTATGAAAACGCCATTTTCTGTGTGGACTCTAATGGCAAATTTATCTGCCGGATTGTCTGGTTCAGGTACCAGATTCAGAACTTCCCCTTTTTTAAGCTGTTCGGCTTCGTAGATGGCTCTACTTCCACGATAATATAATCCTTTTACTTCAAAGAAGATTTCCGTTATGTAATCTTCTCCTCGTTCTTCAGCTCTCTTTGATAGATGCTCGATAGTCGGGACTACATATCCGCTCTTTGGGGCCTTCGAATAGGATTGTATAGGGGATTCGTTATAACTCTCTGTACGCTGATGGTTGTGGGCTGGCCGACTGCTTCTGTTCAGCGTATTGTCGATAATCTGGTCATCGTATTGTTTAGCATCACTGCTCTTGCCATAAGTGGTAGTAGAGGAATTGTCTCCTTTGTCACTCACTTTCGCTATGACAATGATAACGATGAAGATTATAATGATAAATATTAAGACCTCCATATTTAGTAATCTATACGGTTGTTATCCATTGTTTGTATTCGCTCTATCATCAATAATCTGTTCTATTAAACTGATGATCTTATTAATAGAATCATTAGTGTCCAATAAAAATGGACGAGTTAAAAAATTAATCAAATAGTCCTTCAAAAAGGGGATAATCGAGTTCTTTGACATCGTTGAAATCAGTC
>NZ_CASFWU010000049.1 GCF_949298305.1 uncultured Bacteroides sp.
CTGCCTGTCCAGCGCCAAGGCGCAGGCGGCAAACTTCCCCTTCTGTACCATCGACGCCCAGATGGGCCAGGTATCCGTGCCCGACGAGCGTCTGACCCGCCTGGCGGAGATTGTCCATCCGGGACGCATCGTGCCCGCCGTGTGCGACATTGTGGACATTGCCGGCCTCGTCAAAGGTGCCAGCAAGGGCGAAGGCCTGGGCAACCAGTTCCTGGGCAACATCCGCGAATGCGACGCCATCATCCACGTGTTGCGCTGTTTTGACAACGGCAACATCGTCCACGTGGACGGCTCTGTCAACCCGGTGCGCGACAAGGAAATCATCGACACCGAGCTCCAACTGAAAGACCTGGAGACGGTGGAGAACCGCATCAAGCGCGTGGAGAAGGTGGCCAAAGTGGGCGGCGACAAGAACGCCAAGCTGGAGTACGAACTGCTGCTGCGCTACAAGGAAGCGCTGGAACAGGGCAAGAGCGCCCGCACCGTCATCCCGCAGAACGAGGACGAGGAGGCCTGCGCCCGCCAGATGTTCCTGCTCACCACGAAGCCCGTCCTCTATGTCTGCAACGTGGACGACACCAGCGCCGCCGCGGGCAACGCCTACGTCGAGCAGGTGCGCGAGGCCATCAAGGGCGAAGACGCCCAGCTGATGATTATCTCCGCCCAGACCGAAGCCGACATCGCCGAACTGGAGACTTACGAAGAGAAACAGATGTTCCTCGAGGACCTCGGTCTGAAGGAAAGCGGCTGCAACCGCCTCATCAAGGCCATCTACAGCCTGCTCAATCTGGAAACCTTCATCACTGCCGGCGAAATGGAAGTGAAAGCCTGGACCTACCGCAAGGGCTGGAAGGCTCCTCAATGCGCCGGCGTCATCCACACCGACTTCGAGAAAGGCTTCATCCGCGCCGAAGTCATCAAGTACGACGACTACATCAAGTACGGTTCCGAAGCCGCCGTGCGCGAGGCCGGCAAGCTCAGCGTGGAGGGCAAGGAGTACGTGGTGCAGGACGGCGACATCATGCACTTCCGGTTCAACGTGTAAGGTTGAGTTACAAGTGGACGAGTTAACGAGTGGACAAGTTGACAAGGAAGCATATAGAAAAAGGGTGTATCAGAATGAAACATTACTGTCCGGTTCCCCTCCTTCCCGAAGGAGGAGAACTGAAGATACCCGACCCAACCGAGACATCCAAACAACAGGTAAGCAGAGAGGAAACGCACTGAAAGTAAAGCCCGCCAACCTGGCAGTTGTCGCAAATTTTGCGACAACTGCCGGATGGCAGCAAGCACCGTCCTGCCACTTACCGCAGGGATGGATTAACCATACGTACTAACCCTCAAAAACAAATACATTATGAAGAACTATCTCATTGCAGGTACCGGCGGCGTAGGCGGAAGCATTGCCGCCTTCCTGGCACTGGCGGGAAAGAACGTCAGCTGCATTGCCCGCGGCGAACACCTGGCCGCCCTGCGCGAACACGGACTGCGCCTCCACAGCGACCTGAAAGGCGAACATACCCTGCACATCCCCGCCTGTACGGCCGAAGAATATCAGGACAAGGCCGACGTCATCTTCGTCTGTGTCAAAGGCTATTCGGTAGACTCCATCACCGACCTCATCCGCCGGGCGGCGAAACCCGAGACCGTTGTCATCCCCATCCTCAACGTCTACGGCACAGGCCCCCGCATCCAGCGGCTGGTGCCCGGCGTGACGGTACTGGACGGCTGCATCTACATCGTGGGCTTCGTCAGCGGCAAGGGCGAAATCACCCAGATGGGACGGATATTCCGCCTGGTGTTCGGCGCCCACCGGGGCACGAATGTTCCCCGTGAAACGCTGGAGGAGGTGCAGCGCGACCTGCAGGACTGCGGCATCAAGGCCGAACTGTCCGACGACATCAACCGCGACACCTTCGTCAAGTGGTCGTTCATCTCGGCCATGGCCGTAACGGGAGCCTATTACGACGTGCCCATGGGCGAGGTGCAGAAGCCCGGCCCCGTGCGCGACACCTTCATCGGCCTTTCGCGCGAAAGTGCCGCCCTGGGCCGCAAACTGGGCATAGAGCCGAAGGAGGACCTGGTGGAATATAACCTGAAGGTTATCGACAAGCTGGACCCGCACAGCACCGCCTCCATGCAGAAAGACCTGGCCCGCGGACACGAGAGCGAGGTGCAGGGACTGCTGTTCGACATGATTGCCGCCGCCGAAGCACAGGGCATCGACATCCCCACCTATCGCATGGTGGCGGAAAAGTTCCGAAATCTGTGACACGCAGATTTTGTCCTTTGCCGAATAAAAGCTACTTTTGGCAGCTGTAAACAAGAACAATAATCTAACTAACGAATAAAGATACGTCATGTTACCACTACTCAGCATCAACTGGAATCCCGATCCCGAACTGTTCAACCTTTTCGGCATCTCCATCCGCTACTACGGACTCCTGTGGATTATCGGACTTGCCTTCGCCTATTTCATCGTGAGGAAGGAGTACCGCGACCGTAAAATTGCCGACGAGAAGTTCGATTCTCTGTTCTTTTATTGTTTCTTCGGCATCCTCATAGGTGCACGTCTGGGACATTGCCTGTTCTATGCTCCCGAATATTACTTACCAAACTTCTGGGAAATAGTACTGCCTGTCAAGTTCCTGCCCGACGGCGGATGGAAGTTTACGGGTTACGAAGGACTGGCCAGCCACGGAGGGGCGTTAGGTCTTATCTTTGTCCTGTGGCTCTACTGCCGCAAGACGAAGATGCACTACATGGACGTGCTGGACATGATTGCCGTAGCCACCCCCATCACCGCCTGCTGCATCCGCCTGGGCAACCTGATGAACTCCGAAATCATCGGCAGGCCCACCGACGTGCCCTGGGCATTTGTCTTCGAGCGGGTAGACTCCATCCCCCGCCATCCCGGCCAGCTCTACGAGGCCATTGCCTACTTCATCTTCTTCCTCGGCATGGTGTACCTGTACAAGAAGTCCCACAACGGCACGGCCTACGGACGCGGCTTCTTCTTCGGCCTCTGCCTGACGGAAATCTTCATCTTCCGCTTCTTCATCGAGTTCCTGAAGGAGAACCAGGTGAACTTTGAAGACGGCATGACGCTGAACATGGGACAATGGCTCAGCATCCCGTTCGTCATCATCGGCATCTGGTGCATGCGCTCGGCCCTGAAGCGGAAAAAGGCCTGAGACAAAGCGGTGCGCCGGCGGCGCACCCTCCCCTGCCGACGCAGGCGATGCAGACACGCCCCGACACGTTCCAACCCCCGGGAAGGAACCGTCCGGAGTCGTCCGCATCGCCTGCGTCCGTTTTTATCCGGCCTCTGTTCAGTAAAGGACAACAGATGTTCAGCATCGGACAAACCCCGTCCCAGAAAAAAAGCGGAACTTTGCACGCCGTAAAAACAGGTAAAAAAGGTAAAAAGAAGATTGGAAAAGATGGAAAAGAAAAGCGTTCTTAAAAAGTATCTGGTATTTGTATTGGGATTGTATTTCCTGGCGGCAGGCGTCGTGCTCATTGTCCGTTCCGCCCTGGGCACCACCCCCATTTCGAGCATCAATTACGTGGTGAGCCTCAACACGCCGCTCACACTGGGCACCTGCACGTTCCTCATCAACATGCTGCTCATCGTGGGCCAGTTCTGGCTGATACGCGGACGGGGCAGCCGTCAGGACACGGTGGAGATATTGCTGCAAATCCCCTTCTCGTTTCTGTTCTCGGCCTTCATCGACCTGAACATGCTCCTTTCCTCGGGCCTGCACCCCGACAGCTACGCCGCCTCCATAGGCCTGCTGCTGGCAGGATGTATCACGCAGTCAGTCGGCGTGGTGCTCGAGCTGAAGCCGCGCGTGGCCATGATGAGCGCCGAGGCCTTCGTGAAGTACGCCTCCGGCCGCTACAACCGCGAGTTCGGCCGCACCAAAGTCTGCTTCGACATCACCCTGGTCACGCTGGCCGTGCTCACCTCGCTGGCCTTCACGCAGACGGTGGAAGGTGTGCGCGAGGGCTCGCTGATAGCCGCCGGACTGACGGGCTACATCGTCAGCTTCCTCAACCGGAAAATCATGACCCGCAGGAACCTCTACCGGCTGATGCCCGTGCTGAAGAGCAACCGGGCCGCATAAGCTCCGGAAGGCTTAACGAAGCTATAAATCAGCTAATACATGTTATAAAACATGCCTTTTTGCTTGCATGGTTTGCAGATTACGGAAAAGTGCGTACCTTTGCAGTGTGTTTTTCATAGTATTAGATTTAAGGTTAACAAAGGTTGGAGTACAGCGGTACTCCTTTTTTTATGCCCGTACGCCAACCCCGCCCGCACCCCGAATCAGCCCCATTTCCCGTTAAAAAGTCTGCAACACCACTAATTCATGTTATATAACATGCTTTTTTCGTTGGATTGTTTGCAAATCACCGGAAAGTCCGTACCTTTGCAATGTGTTTTTCATAGTATTAGATTTAAGGTTAACAAAGGTTGGAGTACAGCGGTACTCCTTTTTTTTTGCCCATACGCAAAGTGCCCGCCGCACGCCCCCGCCGAAGAGGCGCAGGAGGCCCTCACTGTAAAGAATATTCCCATTCCGCAACCTCCGCTCGCCCGCTCCCGTAAATCATTAACCGTCAACCCCTTACATATCACCCCAGCAAAGGCCTGGACTGAGGTACCCTAAGTATAGGACCGAGGTACCCTAAGTATAGGACTGAGGGTACCTAAGTACACGACTGAGACCCCCACCGTCGGCAGGGTACCCCGGCTTGTAAAGAAAGCGGAAAGTCCACCCGCCCGCACGGAGCCGGCCCTACTCGGGCCCCGGCAAGGGCAGGAGGCGGCCCCGCGGACGAAAAAAATCGGGCCACGGCGTAACTATCAGCCCGCCGCAGCCGACTAACGAAGCAAAAAGTACGGAAATGACAGATACCATCAAGGAAAAAGAATTCACCGACCTGCTGCTGCAACACCAGGCCATCGTCTACAAGGTGTGCCTGCTCTATGCGCAAGACAAGGAAGACCTGGCCGACCTCTACCAGGAGACGGTGTACAACCTGTGGAAGAGCTACGGGGCATTTGAAAACAGGAGCAGCTTCGGCACCTGGGTCTATCGCATCGCGCTGAATACCTGCATCACCGACCTGCGCCGCAGGAAGCGCCACGAGCACGTGCCCCTGCGCCTGACGGACACCGACCTGACGGACGACGACCCGCAGGCCGAAATGCTGAACACGCTCTACAGCCTCGTCCGCCGCCTGAACAAGTCGGACCGCATGTACATCGTCCTCTGGCTGGACGGAAAGACCTACGAGGAGATAGCCGAAATCATCGGCACCAACCGCAACCAGGTGGCCGTCAGGCTGCACCGCATCAAAGAGAAACTGAAAACCATGTCAAACCTTTAACCACACACCACCATGAATCTGGAAGAAATGCAACAAGCGTGGAAGGAACTCAACGAACGGGTCGCACGCAACGAAATCCTGCACCGCGAAGAAGTGAAGAGAATACTGAACACACGCAGGGAATCCTGCCTGGAAAAACTGACACGGGTGGAAAGAATAGGACTGGCTGTCGCGGCAACAGTCTGCCTCGTCTACGTATCGGCCTGGATTGCCCGGCCCGGTTTCCACATCCTGCCCGGCATTACGGGTGCAATACTGGTATTCTACGGACTGATTGCACAAACAGTCAGCCTGCACAGCCTGGGAAGAATCAAACGGGAAACGAATCTGGAAGCCCAAGTCCGGCACATCCTGCGCTACAAGAGCCGGTATAACCGCATCCTGCTGGCGGGTTATCCGCTCATCGCCCTTTTTCTCCTCTCCTTTGTCTGTTTCTACGGCACGCGATTCAATATCCTCTTCATGTCGCTGCTGCTGGCCGCCGGCATCATTGCCGACTACTTCACCTTCCACTACACGCACGACCGCGTGAAGCAGATGATTGACGCCAACCGCGAGCTCCGGCAGATGGAAGAGGACGGCGAGGGGCAGGACTGAGGCGGAAGGAAAGCACAAAGGGGGCAGGACAGCCGAGCCCTGCCCCACCCTTTATTGCAGCTTCAGGAAAGGCAGCGTGTTGCCGCTGGTGGACAGGGGCAGCTTGCCGTCCCACTTCTCCACCGCCTTCAGCTGTATCAGTTCGGGGGTGATGCTTTCCTGCAGGATGCGGTTGGCGTCGGCCTTGCCCTTGGCGGCAGCCACCACCTTCTCGGCCTCGGCAATGGCGGCTTTCTTCTCGTTCTCCACCTTCAGGGCGTTCTGCACGGCGGTATTCTTGGCGTCGATGGCGGCCTGAAGCACCTCGTTGGGCTTCACGGACGACTGTATGTTGCTGAAGGTGAACCCGCGCTGGCTGAGGCGTTCCCTCAAGAGGCTCTCCACCTCCTTCTCGAAGGCCGGGCGGTTGTTGATGAGCGAATCGGTCTCGTACAGGCCCGCCACGTCCTTGTAGGCGTTTTTCACCTCGGTCAGGATGACGGACTGCTCCAGCTCTTCGGTGGTCTTGCGATAGCGCAGGAAGACAATCTTGGCGTTCTCGCGCTCGATGTAATATTCAATGGTGGGGTCGGTCTTGAAGATGGTTCCCTTCTTGTCCTGAATGTCGAACGGCTCATAGTCCACAATCTGCGCAAAGGCCGGATACTCGAACAGCTGTTTGACGAAACGGTTGTACATCACCCATCCCGTCTCCACCTTGGCGTCGTCCACTCCGCGCTCGCTTCCGGCCAGGTTGACGATGATGCCCGTCTGCCCCGAATCAATGCGCTCCACGGCAAACATGACGAAAAACAACACGACAATGCCCACGAGCACCATGCCCGTAAGCCCCATTTTTACAGTCTGATTTTTAGTAGTTCCCATAAACGAATCATTAATTTGTGATTATTGAATACATGCAAAGCGGCTCCAAAGATAGGGCATTTACGACACCCGATGCAAATGCCGGCAGAAGAAAAAGGCGGAAGAAAGGCTTAAGAAACCTGTAACGGCCTTAAAACGTGTTATTAAACATGCTTTTTTGCTTGGAAAATTTGCAGATACGCCGGAAGTACGTACCTTTGCAATGTGTTTTTCATAGTATTAGATTTAAGGTTAACAAAGGTTGGAGTACAGCGGTACTCCTTTTTTTTTGCCCGTACGCCAGGAAGGGATTTAACGGATGTCCCGCACACGATGAAACAGAAAACAATGACTCCACTAAAAATAAGCAGATTTCGTACTCCAACGTATGCTGAAATCATCTATATTTGCAAACAAGTCAGTTGATATTCGGCAACTGCCAAACTTGATTTAGCACTCGGAAATATGATAAAGGAACTTTGGCTACAGGATTGGAAAAGCTTTGAGAAATCAAGGTTGTATATAGACCCATTGACTTTTGTGATAGGGACAAACGCCAGTGGAAAATCCAACATATTGGACGCACTCTCTTTCTTATGCGACAGCGCCAAAGGCATTCCTGTGAATGAAATTGCCCAACATACCCGTGGAGGACTGGACTGGATGATCCGCAAAGGAGCAGATGAATTCCGACTGACACTGATTGTAGAAGATGACGGGGATGATTTGACCTATACATTAGCCTGCCGGAAATATGACAAATCGTTACAGATTTCCTTTGAAAGCCTGGAATGGACATCATCCAAAACCAAAAAGACAAGGATGCTGTTCGCAACCGACAGCGCCTATGAGGAACCGGCTTCGCCCGCCATACCCATCCGCTTTTACCAGGAAAAACGGGGAAAGCAAAAGCGTATGGACCTGAACCGGCAGACCACCGCATTGTCCCAAATGGAGAACCTGGTGGTCATAAAAAGGGTAAAAGAAGCGGCGCTGCTCGTCCAGAATGCAATGAAAAACATCTTCATCCTGAACCCCATACCCAACCACATGCGCGACTACGTCCAACTGGCAGAGCGGTTGAACCCCGATGCCGGCAACATAGCCGGACTGCTGGCCGGCATGAAGCCCGAAATGCAGCAGCAGGTTGAAAAAGAACTTACCGAATATGTCCGCCCTCTACCGGAAAAGGACATCAAGCGCATCTGGGCTGAAAAGGTGGGTCGCTTTGAAAGCGATGCCATGCTCTATTGCGAGGAAGAATGGGTGAACGGAGAGAAAATCGAAATTGACGCACGCAGCATGTCCGACGGAACACTCCGCTTCATCGCCATCGTAATGGCCCTGCTGACCGGAAAGGAAGGAAGCCTGATGGTGATTGAGGAGGTGGATAACGGCCTGCATCCGTCGCGCGCGCAGGAACTGGTGAATGTATTGAAACAATTGGGAGGAAAATCGCAAATAGACATTATTTGTA
This sequence comes from uncultured Bacteroides sp., assembly GCF_949298305.1. Lineage (GTDB taxonomy): Bacteria > Bacteroidota > Bacteroidia > Bacteroidales > Bacteroidaceae > Bacteroides. Next base: position 8,318 of record NZ_CASFWU010000049.1, read on the forward strand.
CGACCCACAACCCGGTTCTGATAGACGCATTGGGACGCGACATGATACCTTTCATCAGCTACGTCACCCGCTCCGAAGAAAACGGATGCAGCCTCATCTCGCTCCTGGAAGACAAACAGAACCTGGCAAAACTGATGGCACAGGGTTCGGTAGGCGACCTTATGACGGAGGATGCGCTATGAAAAAGAAGGTCTTGATTATAGACACCAGCATCTTGTGCGTATGGCTGCAAGTCACCGATATGGAGAACTGTGGGCCTGACAACGACCGGTGGACTTACGAAAGGGTTTGCCGGAAGATAGCGGAGGAACAGGAAAAAGACACGACATTCATCTTGCCCGTTGCCACCATCATAGAGACCGACAACCACATCGCCCACGCCAGAGGAGACCGCTTCAATCCGGCCAGGAAACTGGCAGACAAAATCATCGATGCAGCAAACGCCAACTCTCCGTGGGCAGCATTTACCGAACAGGAAGAGTTGTGGAACAACCAGGGATTGGCATCGCTGGCCGCACGCTGGAAGGATACAGCCGTAAACGGCCAGTCCTTAGGCGATGCTTCCATCGTAGACGTTGCCAATTACTATTACGAAATGGGCTTTGAAGTAGAAATCCTGACCGGTGACAAGGGGTTAAAGGCATACCAGCCCACAACGGCAGCCCCCGCAAGGATTCCGCGAAGATACAAAAAGTAGCAGCTATGGTTGCCGGAACAGGACATGGACCGGAAATAGACCTGCACAGAAAAGCGCGCATTAACCGTCGTTGGCAGACAGCCATCCCCTGCCCTGCCCCGTCATCCTTCACCGTCCATCAGCAACCGCCCCCCGCAGTTCCGCCGCCCTGACCCATCCGCGCCTCCAGCGTCCTGACAAAGCTCTCTTCGTTCTGCGGCAGCAGCGACACCGTCTTGCCCTGCCCGTAGCGCACCAGCACGTAGCGGACGGCACAGAAGCGGCCCACACGCATGGACGACATCCGCTCCACGCCGGTAATGTCCGACAAGGGAATCTCCCGGCCACGGGAAAAGCGGCCGTAGTCCAGCAGCAGGCGGCCGTCGGTGGTGACGGTGTAGGTGGTGTGGATTACCTTCTCGATGAAGCGCAGCAGCAGGATGCACCACAGCAGGGCGATGCCGATATATTTCACCCAAAGGCAATACACCAGAACGAAGGCAAACAGCAACAGCGCCAGATACTGAGCCGCGGCTATGCGGGCATGGAATACTCTGTCCATAGTTCTCTTTTTTGCGGTAAAGGTATGTATTTTCGGTAGGAAAGCGAACAAGCAACGCACTAATTTAGTAAATTTGCAAGTGCTAACACACATACTTATGGTAAGAAAGTTCGATTTCCTCGTCATCGGCTCAGGGATAGCCGGTATGAGTTTCGCCCTGAAAGTGGCGGAAAAGGGGACGGTAGCCCTCATCTGTAAGGCCGGAATGGAAGAGGCCAACACGTATTTTGCACAAGGAGGCATCGCCTCGGTAACCAACCTGGCCGTGGACAACTTCGAGAAGCACATCGAAGACACCATGATTGCGGGCGACTGGATCAGCGACCGCGAGGCGGTGGAGAAAGTAGTGCGCAACGCCCCCACACAAATCAAGGAACTCATCAACTGGGGCGTCAACTTCGACAAGAAGGAGAACGGGGAATTCGACCTGCACAAGGAAGGCGGACACAGCGAGTTCCGCATCCTGCACCACAAGGACAACACGGGGGCCGAAATACAGACTTCGCTCATCGAGGCCGTGAAGCAGCACCCCAACATCACCATATTCACCAACTTCTACGCCGTTGAAATCATCACGCAACACCACCTGGGCATCATCGTGACGCGCCACACGCCGGGCATCAAATGCTACGGCGCCTACGTCCTCAACGAGGAGACTGGCGAGGTGGACACCTTCCTGAGCAAAGTGACCGTCATGGCCACGGGAGGCTGCGAGGCCGTCTATCGCAACACCACCAATCCGCTGGTGGCCACAGGCGACGGCATCGCCATGGTCTACCGTGCCAAGGGAGCGGTGAAGGACATGGAGTTCATCCAGTTCCACCCCACAGCCCTCTACCACCCGGGCGACCGCCCCGCCTTCCTCATCACCGAGGCCATGCGCGGATACGGCGGCGTGCTGCGCACCATGGACGGCAAGGAGTTCATGCAGAAGTACGACCCGCGCCTGTCGTTGGCCCCGCGCGACATCGTGGCCCGCGCCATCGACAACGAGATGAAGCAGCGCGGCGAAGACCACGTCTACCTGGACGTCACCCACAAAGACCCCGAGGAGACCAAACGCCATTTCCCCAACATCTACAAGAAGTGCCTCAGCATAGGCATCGACATCACCAAGGACTACATCCCTGTGGCGCCGGCCGCCCATTACTTGTGCGGCGGCATCAAGGTGGACCTGGACGGACAGAGCAGCATCCGCCGCCTGTATGCCATCGGCGAGTGTTCGTGCACCGGCCTGCACGGCGGCAACCGCCTGGCGTCGAACTCGCTCATCGAGGCCGTGGTCTATGCCGACGCGGCCGCCAAACATGCCCTGAGCGTGCTGGAACGCTATGACTTCAACGAGGACATCCCCGAATGGAACGACGAGGGCACCATCAGCAACGAGGAGCGTGTGCTCATCACGCAGAGCATGAAGGAGGTGAACCAGATTATGGAGTCGTACGTGGGCATCGTGCGCAGCAACCTGCGCCTGACCCGCGCCTGGAACCGCCTGGACATCCTCTACGAGGAGACCGAACGCCTCTTCAAGAGCTGCAAGGCCACCCGCGAGCTGTGCGAACTGCGCAACATGATCAACGTGGGCTACCTCATCACCAAGCAGGCCATGGAACGCAAGGAGAGCCGCGGCCTGCACTACACCATCGACTATCCGCATAAGCAATAGCACATACCGTTGACAAGGGAACGGGTTGACGAGGCTACAAGGGGAGAAACAGGCAAGGAAGCAAGAGACTTGTGTACGATATTTCCTCGTAGCCTCGTCAGCTTATCCCCTCGTAGCCTCGTCAACTTGCCAACTCGTAACCTCGTCAACTCGTCCCCTCGTCAACTGATAACCAACCAACCCGACCCAATGTCCCAATCCCCCTACGAGCAGCGCCTGGGCACCGAGCGCATGCTCCCGCTTGTCTTCCGCATGGCCCTGCCGGCCGTGGCGGCACAGTTCGTCAACCTGCTCTATGCCATGGTGGACCGCATCTACATCGGCCACATACCCGGCATCGGCACCGACGCGCTGGCAGGCGTGGGCGTCACAGTCTCCATCGTCATCTTCATCTCGGCTTTCTCGGCCATTGTGGGCGGGGGAGGCGCGCCGCTGGCCGCCATCGCGCTGGGTCAGGGCGACCGCGAGCGGGCGGGCCGCATACTGGGCAACGGCTTCGTGATGCTGGTGGGCTTCACACTCGCCACCTCGCTGGTGGCCTACACCTTCATGGAACCCATCCTGCTGCTCACAGGCGCGTCCGGACGCACCCTGCCATACGCCACCGACTACCTGTCCGTCTACCTGCTGGGCACCCTCTTCGTGGAGCTTTCCGTGGGGCTGAACACCTTCATCAATGCGCAGGGACGGCCCGCCGTCGCCATGTACTCCGTGCTGATAGGCGCGGTGCTCAACATCGTGCTCGACCCCGTGTTCATCTTCTGGCTGGGCATGGGAGTGAAGGGAGCCGCACTGGCCACCGTGCTGTCCCAAGCCGTCAGCGCGGCCTGGGTACTGGGCTTTCTGCTGGACAGGCGGAGGGCGTCGCTCCCGCTCGAAAGGCGCTACATGCGGCCACGCCGCAAGGTGATACTGGCCATCCTGGGGCTGGGCATATCACCCTTCATCATGGCCAGCACGGAGAGCATGGTGGGCTTCGTGCTCAACGGCAGCCTGAAGCACTTCGGCGACATCTATGTCAGCGCGCTCACCATCCTGCAAAGCGCCATGCAGTTTGCCAGCGTGCCCCTGACCGGCTTTGCACAGGGCTTTGTGCCCATCGTGAGCTACAACTACGGCCACGGCGACAAGCAGCGCGTCAAGGACTGCTTCCGCATTGTGCTGGCGGTGATGTTCTCGTTCAACCTGGTGCTGATGCTCTTCATGATACTGTTTCCCGCCACTGTGGCCGCCGCCTTCACCAGCGACCGCCAGCTGATTGACACCGTCCGCCGGACCATGCCCCTCTTCCTGGCCGGCATGACCATCTTCGGCCTGCAACGGGCGTGCCAGAACATGTTTGTCGCCTTGGGACAAGCCAAGATATCGGTCTTCATCGCCCTGCTGCGCAAGGTGTTCCTGCTCATCCCCCTGGCCCTGCTGCTGCCCCGATTCATGGGTGTGTCGGGCGTATATGCCGCCGAGGCTGTGTCCGACGCCACAGCCGCCATCTGCTGCACGCTGCTCTTCGCCTGGCAGTTTCCGAAAATACTGGGTAAAGTGAAATAAAAATGGAAGATATGTCTTAAAAAGCCTGCAACAGCCTTAAAACGTGTTATAAAACATGTCTTTTTACTTGGAATATTTGCAAGTTCGCCGAAAGTCCGTACCTTTGCAATGTGTTTTTCATAGTATTAGATTTAAGGTTAACAAAGGTTGGAGTACAGCGGTACTCCTTTTTTTATGTCCATACCTCAGGAAAAGGGGGCGCATCCGGTCAGTCAGAAGCCGGAAGCGCCTCCTTCTTTTCTCTCAACGCCTTCCTGTAAGCATCCCACTCGGCAGGCTGCATGAGGCGTATAAACGTCCTTCCCTGCCCCTCGCGCTCGGCACGGCTGCCAATGAGCCGGCTGCGCTTCCCGCTGTCGGGATGGGTACTGACCCACTCGGCCAGCGAAGGCAGCTCCTCCTCTTCGGAGAGACGGAACAGGAACTCGCCGAAGGGACGGGGATTGATGCCGGCCTGCAACAGATAGGTGACGGCCAGGTCGTCCGCCTCGCTCTCCAGCGAGCGGTCGTAGGCCGTAGAAGAGAGGACGCGCATCAGTTCGGCCATCGTCGCAGCACCGGCATTTCCGCCCACCAGACCCGTCAGGGCTGCCAGCCCCATTTCCTTTATCAGCTTCTGCATCACATGACCGCGTTCAATATGGGCCAGCTCATGGGCCAGCACGCCGCACAGCTCCTCCGCACTGCGACACGAATCAATGAGCGCTGTGTACACCACCAGGTGATTGCCCGGACAGGCAAAGGCGTTCACCTCGTCGCTCACCACCAGATGGAGCGACACGCGGCTGCGGTCTATACCGTTGGCACGGCACAGGGTGGAAAACAACGAATCAAGGGGCACCGTAAGGCACCGGTCACCGACAAAGGTCTCGGACTCCGAGACAAACTCCCAGTACAAATCGCCCAGTTTCTCCTCAATGATGTTGCGGTGCAGACCGAACACTTCCATCCAGTCCACCCGCGAAAAGGCGAACAGCACGGCCGCAAAGACCAGCAGCGACACCAGCGACTGACGTATGACTTTCCGTATCATGGCTTGCAAAGCAAATGGGTGAGCGGGCCGTAGACGTACCACTCCACCTGACGGCCCTTACGCACGGCTATCATAGTGTGGACGGTGGCCACATAATCAATGACGTTGAACAGCACCACCGTAAACAGGCAGGCAAAATAAAAGGACGAGAGCAGCGTAGAGCCCAGCAGGACCCGCACCGTCCACCAGAACAGCAACGAATTGGCGAAAAACAGCGGCAGCTGCGACACCAGCGCCTGCGTACAGTGCCAACGCACGAAATAAGTCTTGTGCCTGTTGGCCAGGTAGAAGATGACCGTAGCCAGCAGATTGATGATGGGAAAAGGCAAGCCCGCCATGGCAGCCAGCAGAGACATCAGATAGCTGTTGGAAGCGGCCTCCATTTCGTGTTCGCAAGGAATATACATACAGAAGGGATGAAGAATAAAGAATGAAGAAACATAATGCCTTGCAGCGCTCATAACCAGTGGAAGAGTACCCACGCCCAGTTGGCCAGCACCAGGCAGACAAAGACCGCAAAGACGCGGCGACGGCGAAGCAGCAGGTCCACCCGCAGGAACAGACGGTAGAGCGAGGCACGGCGGCACAGCAGGTCGGCCAACAGCCACAAGGGCAGCACCGCCAACCCTGCGGCCAGCAGCAACCCTAAAGGATTGCAGGCAACCGAAGCCGCCACATCGCCCCGCAGCAACGCCAGGATGGCCCGCGTGGAACCGCACGAAGGGCAAGGCACATGAAAGAGCTGCTTGAACAGACATCCCCTCCACAAGCCCTGCCCCGCAAAAGTCCATGACAGCCACGTCCACACCCATCCGCCCGCACAACCCACAGTACAGAGCGTGTAGAAAGCGCGCAACGTCATCTGCTTACAGAACGGTATGTAGCTTCTGCATATTGACATCGCGCGTGGAACCCATGATGAGGAACCAGTCTACAATGGTCCAGATGCCGAGTCCGCCGCAGGTAATCAGCTTGCCGACGCCCAGTCCCATGTTTCCGATGAAGAAGCGGTCGATGCCCAGCCCGCCGCCAATGAGCGAAATGATGAGGACAATGGTGGGATCCTTGAACTGGAGAGTCTGTATCAAAGGCCACTTGCTGTCGTCGGCAGCCAGCAACAGCTCACGGATGGCACCTATCTGATAATCGTGGAAAAACCTGTTGTTGGCCATGATGAAGGCATCTACTTTCTGTGAATCCATAGTTGTGTACTGTTATTTAAATAGATTAAATCAAAAAAACATATTAGCGGACAAATATAGGTACATTCTGTCTAAAACAGAACAAACCATGTTCTTTTTTTGAAATAAGAATGAAACAGCTCCGTCAGCGCCCTACGCACAAAGAACATCCGAAGCAGAATGAAACCGGCCTACACAATAGGAAATCCGAAGCCGCAGCATTGCCTCCTCCCGGCGACGGGCACTGACGGAGGCTTCACTCCGAACTCACAAAGCGATTTCCACGAGCACCCCCCGTTCCCGTCAAAAAAGAAATTCTATACTGATACACAGAAAGATAAGGTAATCCTCAGCCCTTCTTGCCACGAAATCCGTTCACCCGCTTCCACCACGCTTGCATGGTCCGCGAGCCACGCTTGCATGGTCCGTGTACCATGCAAGCATCCTCCAAACACCATGCAAGCATGCTCCAAACGGGATCTATGCACAAACCGTCACCGCTTCATTTTCCACCCAAAAAAACATCCTCCAGAACTTCCGGCGGAAGTCTGGAGGATTGTCCTGTATCAGCTGAAGGATACCGGTCTTTACCAGTTCTCCTTCTTCACCTCGAAGTAAGCGCGCGGGTGGAGGCAGGCGGGGCACAGCTCGGGAGCTTCCTTGCCCACATAGATGAATCCGCAGTTGCGGCACTGCCATACCACTTCGCCTTCCTTGGCAAACACGGTGGCGTTCTCAATGTTCTTGATGAAAGCGCGGTAACGCTCTTCGTGTCCCTTCTCGGCAACGGCTATGTTGCGATACATCAGAGCAATTTCGGGGAATCCCTCTTCATCGGCGATGTCGGCAAACTTGGGATAGTCCAGTGTCCACTCCTCGTTCTCGCCGGCCGCGGCTGCCTGAAGATTCTCGAGCGTAGTGCCGATGACGCCTGCGGGATAGCTGGCAGTGATTTCTACCATGCCGCCTTCCAGCCACTTGAACATGCGCTTGGCGTGCTCCTTCTCCTGGTCGGCCGTCTCGGTGAAGATGGCTGCAATCTGTTCGTAACCTTCCTTCTTGGCCACACTGGCAAAGTAGGTGTAGCGCATGCGTGCCTGCGATTCGCCGGCAAACGAAGTCAACAAATTCTTCTCGGTACGGGTTCCTTTGATACTCTTAGTCATAATTGTTTGTTTTAAAAAGGTTAGTATTCTGCTTTTCTGTTTATCATGTTGCAAATGTAAGAAATCCTCGCTCATTTCCAATGCCAATCCTTATCGGATTTTTCTATACTCTCATAAACAAAATCTATCGGACTCGCTCCGCCATAAAAGCGACAGGCCACAGCCTGCGACAATCGCAGCCCGCAACCTTCCCGTTAACAATAATTGTCCGACCAGACATCTGTAATAGAAACAAATCTGCTTACCTTTGGGTTCAACCAATTGCCATGAAAATGAAAAAAACTCTCCGAATCTCCGTTTTTCTGCTGCTGGCAGGCATGTCAGCCGCTTCCTGCATCACGCAGCATTCCGTCTCGGTCTCCCAGTCGTCCAACAATCCCGACTACCGCGTCAGCTACCTCTTCGAGCACGACGGATGCCGGGTGTACCGCTTCTACGACACGTGGTCGGGCAGCTATGTGTACTTCACCACGCAGGGCGACATGACCGCCATCCCCAACGACTCCACCCGCCGCCAGACGGTGACCTACCGCCGGCAGAATGACAGCATTTTCGTAAAAAGAGCGGAACCATAGCGCTCATATACTTTATTTTACCTAACTTTGCGCTCTCGTTTCAGAAAGCAACATACAATAACAGGTAAATAAAGTTACTAAACAGAAAATGAAAGCGTTCGAATTCAAGCCGAAACTCTACACGGCTCTTAAAAATTACTCCAAAGAAACGTTCATGGCCGACCTCATGGCGGGTATCATTGTGGGCATCGTAGCCCTCCCGCTGGCCATCGCGTTTGGAATCGCTTCGGGTGTGTCGCCCGAGAAAGGCATCATCACCGCCATCATCGCCGGTTTCCTCATCTCGCTGCTGGGAGGCAGCAAGGTGCAGATAGGCGGCCCCACGGGTGCGTTCATCGTCATCATCTACGGCATCATCCAGCAATACGGCGAGGCGGGCCTCATCGTGGCTACGCTGATGGCGGGCGTCATCCTGATACTGCTGGGTGCCTTCAAGCTGGGTGCGGTCATCAAGTTCATTCCCTACCCCATCATCGTGGGCTTCACCAGCGGTATCGCCGTGACCATCTTCACCACACAGGTGGCAGATGTGTTCGGCCTGCAGTTCGGCGGCGAGAAGGTGCCGGGCGACTTCGTGGGCAAGTGGATGGTCTACTTCCGCCACTTCGACACGGTGAACTGGTGGAATACGCTGGTCAGTATCGCCAGCATCGCCATCATTGCCCTCACGCCCAAGTTCTCGAAGAAGATTCCCGGCTCGCTCATTGCCATCGTGGTGGTGACCCTGGCCGTCTGGCTGATGAAGACTTACGGGGGCATCACCTGCATTGACACCATCGGCGACCGCTTCAGCATCCGCGCCGAGCTGCCCGATGCCGCCGTGCCCGCCCTCAACTGGGAAGCCATCCAGAACCTCTTCCCCGTGGCCATCACCATCGCCGTGCTGGGCGCCATCGAGTCGTTGCTGTCGGCAACGGTGGCCGACGGTATGATAGGCGACAAGCACGACTCCAACACCGAACTGATAGCGCAGGGCGTGGCCAATATGGTGACTCCTCTCTTCGGCGGCATTCCCGCCACGGGCGCCATTGCCCGCACCATGGCCAACATCAACAACGGCGGAAAGTCGCCCGTAGCAGGCATGATACACGCCGTGGTGCTGCTGCTCATCCTGCTGCTGCTGATGCCGCTGGCACAGTACATCCCGATGGGCTGTCTGGCGGGCGTGCTGGTCGTGGTTTCGTACAACATGAGCGGCTGGCGCACGTTCAAGGCGCTGCTCACGAATCCCAAGTCCGACGTGGCCGTCCTGCTCATCACGTTCTTCCTGACGGTCATCTTCGACCTGACCATCGCCATCGAGACGGGTCTGGTCATTGCCTGCGTGCTTTTCATGCGCCGTGTGATGGAAACCACCGAAATATCGGTCATCAAGAACGAGATTGACCCGAATGCCGAACTGGACATCGCCACTCACGAAGAACACCTGGTCATCCCGAAAGAGGTGGAAGTCTACGAAATCAACGGTCCCTACTTCTTCGGCATTGCCACCAAGTTTGAGGAAATGATGGCACAGATGGGCGACCGTCCCAAGGTGCGCATCATCCGTATGCGCCGGGTACCGTTCATCGACTCCACCGGCATCCACAATCTGGAGAACCTGTGCCGCATGTCGCAGAAGGAGAAAATAACCGTCGTGCTCTCCGGCGTCAACGAAAAGGTACACAAGGTACTCGAAAAATCGGGCTTCTACGAACTGCTGGGCGAGGAGAACATTTGCCCCAACATCAACGTGGCACTGGACCGTGCCAAATCGCTGTTGTAAACGGGACAGGAAAATACAGACAAGGAGGGCGCCAAATACATTTGGCGCCCTCCTTGTCTGTATCATAAAGATTGTATAACAGAACTCTTCGCTTATCTTTTCCTTCTTTCGGGACGAAGCATCACCCATGCACCGCCTGCACAAATCAGTCCACAAACCAGCATCGCGCCCCATATCCAGCACTCCTCGCCCGGCAAACGCACATCATTCGTATGTTGCGGACGACAGAGCACGGTTATTTCATCGCCCACCTGTCTGAAAGGCCAGTAATATTTCTTGGTAACGTAACAATCGCCATACTTGGCAGTGGAATATTTTATCAGCATTTCATGCTCAAACCTCACCTTCCGATGGCGGTGTACCCGCTCCGTTCTGGTTTTCTGAATCACTCCGACAGCACGTTCATGAGTACTGTATGCCTGATGCAACGACCAGAAGCCATACAATGCGCCTCCAGACAAAACGACTCCTCCCAACACCAGCAGAAAGCAAATCAATTTTTTGCGTAAAGAATCCATAAATATTGACTTTACTACAAAAGTAATATAAAGCCTGCGAAATACAAAGCGAAAAAGATGGTTTATAAGTATCCGAATGGGAAGTGCAACGAACCACATTCATAATAAATATTTGTCACAACTTCTCTACTATCCTGCAGAACTGTTGTAGGAAAGAAGGAAGAATAAGAATATCGCTTGTGTATGAAATAAAAATAGTTATCTTTGTAACAGATACTATCTCTGCTTCATTGGCAAATAAACCCTGACGCATTATGAAAAGAAACTATCCAGTAGGCATACAGAACTTTGAAGAAATACGTAAAGAAAATTATTTCTATATTGACAAGACAGCACAAGTCTTCAAACTTGTGGAAAGTGGTAAATACTATTTCCTGAGCCGCCCCCGCCGATTCGGAAAGAGTCTGCTTATCTCGACCCTGGAAGCATACTTTCAGGGGAAAAAGGAACTTTTCGAAGGACTTGCCATGGAAACACTGGAAAAGGAATGGATCGAATACCCCATCCTGCACCTTGATCTCAATACAGAAAAGTACGATACACCCCAAACACTGGAAAACAAACTTTCCCTGAACCTGAAAATGTGGGAAGATGAGTATGGAGCCAATGAATACGAATATTCTCTTGCCACCCGTTTTGAAGGAGTGATACGCCGTGCGGCAGAGAAATGGGGCCGAAACGTAGTCATCCTCATCGACGAGTACGATAAACCCATGCTTCAGGCCATCGGCAACGAAACGTTGCTGACCGACTACCGCAACACGCTGAAAGCCTTCTACGGCGTGATGAAGAGTTGCGACCGCTACATCAAGTTTGCCCTGCTGACCGGAGTAACCAAGTTCAGCAAGGTGAGCGTGTTCAGCGACCTGAACAACCTGATGGACATCTCTATCGACGAACGATTTGCCAGTCTGTGCGGCATTACAGAAGAAGAACTGTTCACCAACTTCCAGGAGGACATCATCGAACTGGGGCAAGAGAACAAACTGACCGAAGAGGAAACCAAGGCTGAACTGAAAAAGATGTACGACGGCTATCACTTTGCCGAGGAGAGCGAAGATATCTACAACCCCTTCAGCCTGCTCAATACGTTTGCCAAAATGCGGTTCGGAAGCTATTGGTTCGAAACCGGTACACCCACTTTCTTGGTCGAACTGCTGAAGCACAG
>NZ_CASFWU010000050.1 GCF_949298305.1 uncultured Bacteroides sp.
ACTTTAGCTGCTTCGCGTATGGTATCCAAAATCTTGTCGACGTAGACTTCGTGTGAAGCGTCGGCCACCATGACTTCAATTTGTTTCGAATCCATTTCTATTGTTTCAGTTTATATATTTAAGTAACGTAACGAAGGATGGCCGTGCGTTTCCTTCAGACCGTTGCGGCAGCATTCTTCAGTCTCTTTATCTCACTTCAAAGGTATGTTCGGGATGATTTCAGAAAGAAAGTCTCTCACTTCGCCGTGTGTCACGTGCTCGTGCAGCACCAGCATGATGGTGTCATCGCCCGCAATGGTTCCCAAGATGCCTTCGTACTCGCGGTTGTCTATGTCGTAGGCCATGCTGCTGGCATAGCCGGGCCGGGTGCGTATGACGGCTATGTTGCCCGAGAATTGCAGGGAGACGAATCCGCTCGTCATCAGCATTTCGCTGGTGGTCTGTCCGCTGGTACGCTTGTACATGATGTTGTTGGGCAGCACGTAGACGTACTTTCCGTTCATGTTTGCCGCTTTGGCCACTTTCAGTTGCTTCAAGTCGCGCGACAGGGTGGCTTGGGTCAGTTCAAAACCCTCCTGCCCCAGGGCTTGCAGCAGTTCCTCCTGCGAACTGACGTCTTTGCTGGAGATAATCATTTTGATGGCGTCTAAACGATTGGCTTTCTTCTTCATGGTTTTGCATAATTATTCTTTGACGGCGCAAAATTAGCGTTATTTTTGGAAAGAATATACATAAAATGCGTTTTTTTAGCTTTGATATGCAGAAAACTTCTGCGGCCGTTCTTGGGGGAGCGGTCTTAAGGCATCCGTTCCTTATTTACGCGAGGTGATGTGGAAGCAACCTTGTTTCAGTTCGTACTTCACGTAGCATTCGTCGGCCTTCTTCAGGTCGCGCAGCACTTCGGAGAGTACCAGCTTCAGCGTGTCGGCGCTGACATCCTGCATGGGGCGTCCGTCGGGGTCTTCCACTTTCTGGAAACGTTTCCAGCTGATGTCGAAGGTGGTGGCGTAGGAGTGTGCCGAATTGGAGGTGGCGTTGAGGTTGCGGCGGCGCAACCGTTTCACGTCGCTCTGCGTGCGCAACACCGAAGTCACGATGACCTTGTTGGGGTTGAGGCCCTTGGACGCAAGCGAATCCAGAAAGTTGCTGCCTATGCTGTCCAGCAGGGCGGCGGCTCCGTAGGTAAGGTAGGGAATGGAGTGGGTCAGCGAGTCTACGGCATAGAGCTCGTTGGTGGTGATGTGGGCCAGCTTGCCGGTCATGGCTTCGGCCTCTTCGCGCGAGGCCAGCGGGGCGATACCCACCGCTCTGGCGGCTTTCAGGTGGGTTTCGTTCAGGTCGCCGAAGGAGCGTTTGTAACTGATGACGCCGTGGATGTTGCGCGGTTCGTTCATCTTCATGGACATGTCTTTCTTCTTGCCGCAGCCGGTAAAGGGCACTGAAGCCAACAGGGCGGCCAGCACCAGCAGGGCGACGGGACGGTAGTTGGTTTTCTTCATTTTCTTTCTATATATTAATGTTTATGACTTAAGTTTTTTTTACAGCCTGCAAAGATAACCCATTCCGGTGAAAACCGTCCGGACGTTTTTCTCTTTTTTTGTCGGTCGGGGACCTTATTGGAAGTCCCGGCTTCAGTATGTCAGTTTTTTCACGTACCTTTGCGGCCGTTAAATTACGAAAACGGAAGACTGTGCAACGATATTTCATTTATCTGGCTTACGACGGTGCGGCCTACCACGGCTGGCAGATACAGCCCAACGGGGCCAGCGTGCAGGAGTGCCTGATGAAGGCGCTCTCCACCCTGCTGAGGCGCGAGGTGGAGGTGACGGGAGCGGGGCGTACGGACGCGGGCGTCCATGCCCGTCTGATGGTGGCCCACTTTGACAGCGAGACGCCCATAGACACGGCCTTCATGGCCGACAAGCTGAACCGCCTGCTGCCGCCAGACATCTCGGTGTACCGCCTGCGGGCCGTGAAGCCCGATGCACATGCACGTTTTGATGCCACATCGCGCACTTACCAGTATTATGTCACTACGGCCAAGCTGCCCTTCGACCGCCAGTACCGCTGCCGTCTCTTCCAGACGCCGGACTTCGGCGCAATGAACCGGGCGGCCGCCAGACTCTACGAGTACAGCGACTTTACCAGTTTCAGCAAGCTGCACACCGACGTGAAGACCAACCTCTGCCGGGTGACCCTGGCGGAGTGGACGCAGGTGGACGACGTGACGTGGATGTTCACCATCCGCGCCGACCGCTTCCTGCGCAACATGGTGCGCGCCGTGGTGGGCACGCTGCTCGAAGTGGGACGGGGAAAGCTCACGGTGGAAGGCTTCTGCCGCATCATCGAGCAGAAGGACCGTTGCAGCGCCGGCACGTCGGTGCCCGGCAACGCGCTGTTCCTGGTAGACGTGACCTATCCCGAGGACATCTTCCTGCCCTGATTCAACTATTGCAATATTCGATACAGACATGTGGTTATTACTTGCTTTCCTTTCGGCTGCCTTGCTGGGTTTCTACGACGCCTTCAAGAAGCAGTCACTGCGGGACAACGCCGTGTTGCCCGTACTCTTTCTGAACACGCTGTTCTCCAGCCTGATATTCCTGCCGTTCATCCTGCTTTCGGCCTTCGCGCCGGGCACGCTGGACGGAACCCTGTTCTACGTGCCCTCGGCGGGCTGGGCGGAGCATAAGTACATTGTGGTGAAGTCGTTCATCGTCCTCTCCTCGTGGATTTTCGGCTACTTCGGCATGAAGCACCTGCCCCTGACCATCGTAGGCCCCATCAACGCCACGCGCCCCGTCATGGTGCTGGTGGGCGCCATGCTCATCTTCGGCGAGCGCCTGAACCTCTATCAGTGGGTGGGTGTGCTGCTGGCGGTGCTTTCGTTCTTCATGCTGAGCCGCTCGGGCAAGAAGGAGGGCATCGACTTCAAGCACAACAAGTGGATTTTCTTTGTGGTGATGGCTGCCGTGACGGGTGCCTTGAGCGGACTGTACGACAAGTACCTGATGACGCAGCTCAACCCCATGCTGGTGCAGTCGTGGTACAACGTCTACCAGGTGTTCATCATGTGTCCCGTCATCCTGCTGCTGTGGTATCCGCAGCGCAGGCACAGCACCCCCTTCCGCTGGGACTGGACCATTCTCTGCATTTCCCTCTTCCTCTGTGCGGCCGACTTTGTCTACTTCTATGCCCTCAGCTACGAAGACTCCATGATTTCCATCGTTTCCATGGTGCGCCGCGGCAGCGTGGTGGTCTCTTTCCTCTTCGGTGCCCTCTTCTTCCGTGAAAAGAATTTAAAAAGCAAGGCTGTCGACCTGATTTTGGTGCTGATAGGAATGTTCTTCCTATATTTGGGGAGCAAATAACGCAACGTTTGGACAAAAGGAATGGCAGAAGACTTGTACATCAGCGCAGGGACGAAGGAGGAGAAATACCGCGCCCTGCTTCCGCAAATAGAAGGCCTGCTGGCAGGCGAGGACGACCTGACGGCCAATCTGGCCAATGTGACGGCTGCCCTGAAGGAGACATTCGGCTTCTTCTGGGTGGGTTTTTATCTGGTGAAGGGCGGCGAACTGGTGCTGGCTCCGTTTCAGGGCCCGGTGGCCTGCACCCGCATCCGCAAGGGGCGGGGCGTCTGCGGCTCGGCCTGGCAGGAAGGCCGCACGCTGGTGGTGCCCGATGTGGACGCCTTTCCGGGGCACATTGCCTGCAGCTCGCTCTCGCGGTCGGAAATCGTGGTGCCCCTCCTGGACGGAGGCGAGGTCTGGGGCGTGCTCGATGTGGACAGCGACTGTCTGAACAGCTTTGACGACACGGATGCGCGCTTTCTGGAGGAAGTCTGTGCGCGGCTCCGGCCGTACCGCTGACGCATGGCGGAAAAACATGGATATTTGGCGGACGGCGCAGGCCGTCCCACGAAACTTTATAAACGGATATAGACGAAAAATGAAAAGACTGATTGTTCTGCTGTATATTTTCTCAGCCGCCCTCTGCCTGGTGCGGGCGCAGGAGGCCAAAACCTGTTTTATCAACATGCCCGACTCGATAAGCTCCCTGTTCACCTCGGTCAACCGGGCCGACTTTGTGGACTTTCTGGAAAGCAAAATGAAGGCCGAAGTCTCCAACCGCCTGGGCGGCAAGTCGGAAATGACCCGCCTCACGGCGGACTATATCCGCCTCCAGACCACGCCCCGGAGCGAGTGGCAGATGAAGCTGCTGCCTGTGAACGACAGCACGAAGATTATCTGCACGGTGTCCACCGTCAGCGCGCCTGTGGCCGACAGCCACATCCGCTTCTACACCTCCGACTGGCAGGAGCTGCCCCTTGCCGACCATTTGCCCGCGCTGCCCGTGAAGGCCGATTTCCTTCCCTCCCTGCCCGACACGGTCTCTTACGGCGTGCGCGACGCCTTCCGCCAGGCCGACCTTCTCCTGATGAAGGCCGACCTCTCGGAGCAGGACGCCACCCTGACCTTCACCTTCACCACCCCCGACCTGATGGAGAAAGAGGCGGCCGAGAAGCTGAAACCTTTCGTCCGCCGTCCGCTGACCTACGTGTGGAAAGAAGGGCGTTTTCTCCCCGCCGGAGAGTGACAATTCTCCCTCCCTTCCATTCCAAAGGCGTTGGAATACCCGTTCGATAGCCTTTCGAATACCTATTCCAACGCCTTTGGAATACTCATTCGATAGCCTTTCGAATACCTGTTCCAACGCCTTTGGAATAGCCGTTCGATTGCCTTTGAAATGAAGTTCGCAGGCACAGTGCCCGTGCCCCGTCCGGACGGAGCTTGCACGGTGCGTGGACCGAGCTTGCACGGCTTGCGGACGGTGCTTGCATGGCGCGCGGACGGAGCTTGCGTGGCCCGGACACTGGTTTTCAGGCCGGAAGGACGGCGCCCTGCCGCCTGCGCGCCGCCCGTCCGGCCTTGCAGAACACAATTCGGGCACGGACTGCGTGGATGAATGCTTTCAGGGAGCCTGTGTGCCCCGCGAAAACCCGCGCAATCCGTGCCCGAAAGCCGGACGGCTTCTTGCTCTGTCCGGCCGTTTACTTCACCTTAATCTTGTCGAAGCCCTCGCCGTACACGCCGATGACCGCGCTCTGCGAAACGAAGGCGTTGGGGTCGATGTCCTTGATGAGCCGGAAGATGATGGGCGATTCCCGCTTCTTGGCCAGGATGAAGAGCATCTTCACTTCGCGGCCCGTATAGAAGCCCGAGGCGTTGATGACGGTGGCGCCGCGGTGCGGATAGATGTTGATGTGGTGGGCAATGTCTTCGTACTTGTCGCTGATGATGAAGAACTGCACCGACTGGCGGGCGCTGTTCACCACCTGGTCCAGGACAAAGCTGCAGATGTAGAGGGTCACGTAGCCGTAGACCACCTTTTCCCAGTCGCGCAGGACGATGTAGCTGGAGGAGATGATGATAAGGTCGCAAATCAGCATCACCCTGCCCAGCGTGATGTCGCGGTACTTGTTGATGATGGCCGCAATGATATCCGTTCCTCCCGTGCTGCCGTTGGACGAGAAGGCGATGCCGATGCCGCCGCCGCAGAACGAGGCGCCGATGACGCAGGCCATGAAAGGCTGGTCGTGGAGCAGTACCAGGCCCGAGGTCAGCTTCTGGATGACGGAGAGGAAGAAGGTCAGCGTGAACACCGCAAAGATGGTCTTGATGCTGAATCGCCACCCCAGGATGCGGATGGACAGCAGCAGGAGCAGGAAGTTGATGGCAAAATAAGTGTACTGCACCGGAAAGCCGATGGCGAAGAAGATGATGGAGGCGATACCCGGAACGCCGCCGGTAGTGATGTCGTTGGGCAACAGGAACACGGTCCAGCCGATGCCATACATGATCATGCCCAAGGCAATCATCAGGTAGTCTTTCATTTCCCGGAGCATGTTCTGCTTCGAGGGGATTGTTGGGATTGTTTTCATTTATAAATAAGTAATAAGTTGGTTGTCTCTCCGGTGTCAGTCTTGTCCGGCGGCCTTGGGACCGCTGCCGGGGCAGGGCTTGTTTTTCGAGGCGCAAAGGTAGTGAATAAATGTGTGATAGCAAACGAAAGAGGTATAAACTCGCTGCCGCTTGGGGGTGTGGGGCAAATTGTTTACTTTTGTAAGCCAAAAATACGAACCGATGATAACAATCAGGAAAACAAAACCGGAGGAACTTGCCGCCGTCATGGAGGTGTTCGAGGAGGGGAAGCGCATCATGCGCAAGGCCGGAAACATGAAGCAGTGGACGGGCGGCTATCCGTCGGCCGAGCTGGTCATGAGAGACATCCGCAACGGAAACAGCTACGTCTGCCTCGACGACGGAGGGACAATCATTGGCACCTTTGCCTTCATTCCCGGCAACGACCCCACCTATGCCCGCATCTACGAAGGCAGCTGGCTGGACAACACGCGCCCCTACGCCACCATCCACCGCCTGGCCGGCACGGAAGCGAGCCGGGGCGTGGCGGCGGCCTGCCTGGACTGGTGCTTCAGGCAAGTGCCCAACCTGCGGGCAGACACGCACCGCGACAACCTCATCCTGCAGCACATCCTCACCAAGCACGGTTTCCGCTACTGCGGCATCATCTACCTGCTGAACGGAGACGAACGGCTGGCATACCAGAAGATTAGCGGTTAGCGGTTAGTGGTGAGCGGTGAGTGTCCTGCGGATGGAAGATAACCGCTGCTTACTAACCGCTAACCACTCACCGCTAACCACTGACCACTCACCGCTCTCAACCGTATTTCCTCTTGAGCTCCTCCACCGACATTCCGGTGAAGTAGTCTTCCACGAAGTCCCAGCGGCGGCTGTCCGTCAGGTGGCTCGAGCCGAAGAAGAAGGTGAAGAGTTCTATCTGTTCCTCGAAGATGCGCTCGTTGTTGTCCAGAATCAGGTTGCGGTATTCGCCCGAGGAGGCAATGTCGAGCAGGCGTTCGGCATCGTTGAAGCGGATGTGTACGCAGGGCGTTCCTCCGCCTTCCACACAGAAGGAGAGGCAGTCCAGCATGGACAGCAGGTTCAGCAGCATGTTGAGGTCGGAGTAGGGGGTGCAGTAGAAGGTCAGGCGTTCGCCCTTCTTGCCGGCAATGCGCTGTACAAACAGTTTCTGGTAGCGCGATAGCAGGAGGTCGAAGCCTTTGGTGACGGTGAAGGAGAGTTCGTTGGACTCCTTCTTCTTGGCCACGCTGATGTAGCTCACGCTGCGCCCCTCTTCGGTGCGCGACTCCAGCAGGGAGCCGATGAACCGCTTGGCGGAGCGCACGTCCATGTTGTGCTCGGCAAACAGGGCCCGCAGCTCTTCTTCGTCAAAGCGGCCCTTGGTCTTGCGCAGCTTGTCGGTGAGCAGTGCCTTCAGGGCGCTGAACAGCTCGTCCAGACGGCGGCGTATCTCGTCCGCGTCTTCCTTCAGCAACACTTCGTGCTTGCCCACGGCCACTGCCCGCGAGCCTTCGCGCAGCGTGCCTCCGCTCAGCTTCTGCTTGAATTCCTTGAAGCCCAGTTCGGGGAAGCGTTCTTCCCACAGGGCGTCCAGCCGCGCCTTGTAGACGTCCGCCTCGCCTTCCACGGGCGTCAGGTAGGCGCTGAACTCGCGGGCGAAGGCATCGCCCGTCTTGTCCTGTATGTAGCCTTCGGTCAGCAGATTCTGGGGACTGACCTCCAGCAGGTGCTGTCCGTAGCGCCGGGCCAGGTCGTCCTCCAGCCATAGCAGGGCGGTCTTTATCAACTGTCCCAGCTCGGCTTCATACTCCAGCTTGTTCTTCATGCGCGGCAGCTTCACCACGAATTCGAAGTCGGAGAGGGAGAGCTGCATTTCCTCCTTTCCGCCCTTCATGCGGTAGACCTCCATCAGCTTGGACAGGATCAGCGACAGCTGTTCCTGCGAGATGTTGCCGCTCTGGTGCAGGCGTTTCATGTAGTAGAAGTCCCGTTCGTGGAAGTCGGTCGCCGAGATGCCCTGGATGTCCGCGTCGCGTGCGGCGCGGCCAATCTCCTGAATGTAGTCCACGAACGTGCTGGAGGGGGCCACGTGGTAGACGCGGTCTATGTCGCTGATGTCCACGCCCATGCCGAAGGCCTTCGTGGCTACAATCATCTTCTTGGTGCCTTCCTTGAATTCCTGTACGATGGCGCTTTTCTGTTCCTTGTCTTTCTTGCCGTAGTAAGATGCCACCAGGTGCCAGTCCGCCGACTTCACCCAGCTTTTGAGACGCATGTCGATGCCGCCGGCAAAGGGGTAGTAGAGCAGTGTCTTGTGTCCGTCCAGAAAGTCGTCAATGCGGGCGCTGATGACCCGTTGCTTGGCCTTGTCGTAGGTCTCTCCCTCTTCTATCTCCATCTGGCGGATGTCGAACCCGATGTTGCGCCGCTTCACCGTTCCGGCGTAGAGCACGCAAGGCTCCATCTGGAGCGAGCGGATGGTTTCAAACACCATGTCGTTGCCCCCTTGGGGGTTCCACACGGCGGTTGCGGTCAGGGCAAACAGCGGGAAGTCATAGCCCAGGCTTTGCTTCAGCGTGCTCAGGTATCGTCCCAGGAACCAGTAGTCCACCCTGAACTCCTTGCCCCAGGTGGTCACGGTGTGCGCTTCGTCCACCACAACCATGCCGATGCGGCGGTCGCCGGCAAAGTGACGTATGTCATAGGACAGCAGCAGCTCGGGCGAGAGGTAGAACAGGTCTGTTTCGCCTTCGCGCACCTGGCGGTAGGCAGCTGCCTTCTGTTCGGGCGAAAGGTCGGACGATGCGTAGGCCACGCGGGTGTATCCCTGCTCATGCAGGCTTTCCACCTGGTCCACGATGAGCGCCTTCAGCGGTGAGATGACGAGGGTGAGCAGGCTGTACTTGCGGCCCAGATAGATGGCTGGCAACTGGAAGAGCAAGGACTTGCCCGAACCCGTAGGGGCTGTCAGCAGAATGTTGTCGGCCTGCGTGCTGCCGTTCCAGGACTTCTCAGCCTCTCGGATGACATGCTCTATCACCTGTCCCTGCGAGATGTTCAGCTTGTCCTTGCCTTTGGACAGGTCGGCATAAATCTCCAGCTCGCGGAACTGTTCATATCCGTAGACTTCGTTCAAGAGGCTTTTCACTTCGTCCCGGCAGCCGTCGGGCAGTTCTCTTTGCTTCAATTCGGGCAAACGGTGGGTCGTTGCTGCTTCCATATCAATCAGTCAATGTTCTATATACTGTTAATTCTAATTCCGGTTCTTTGCCAACAAAAAAAGGAGGACTTCCAGCCGTGATACAGGCCATTGAAGTACCCCCTCTCTATGTTCAGATTCCTCCTGCGTACCGCAAGCAGTGTTTCAGGATAAAACGTATCAATATTCTTCCTCGTTGAAGAAAAAGTCTTCCTTGCTGGGATAGTCGGGCCAGATGTCTTCGATGCTTTCATATATCTCGCCCCTGAGTATTAAAATTGTAAATATTAAGTCTTATATCTTTATTTTCCGGCAAAAGTATAACAATTTATCTCACTTGCAACTATTCTTCCAAAATATTTCTTCTTTTTTCTCGTCTTGGTTCAACTTACGTGACAAAACGAACAAATAGTCTGACAAACGGTTCACGTAGGCCAGTACTTCGGGAGATATTTCTGCCTCTTCGGACAAGGCGAGAATCCGTCTTTCGGCACGGCGGCAGACAGTGCGGCAGATGTGGCAGACGGCCGCCCCGCGTCCTCCGCCCGGGAGTACAAACGCCGACAGGGGAGGCAGCAGGCTGTCCAGACGGTCTATTTCGTGCTCCATCTCCTCCACCGTCTCGGGCGGGATGATGCCCGACGCTTTCAGCGTGGTTTGCGAACGGTCGGTGGCCAGATGCGTGCCCACTACAAACAGGTTGTTCTGTACCCGTTGCAGGAAGTTGCGGTCCTGGCTGTCGGTCAGGTAGGTGACCAGCAGGCCCAGCTGTGAATTCAGTTCGTCCACTGTGCCGTAGGCTTCCAGTCGGACATGGGTCTTCGGGACGCGTGTCCCGCCCACCAATGACGTGGTTCCACGGTCACCGGTGCGTGTATAGACAAGGCTCTTTTTCATAACAATGTATCATAATTGGTTAGGTTTTATTATGTTCAGTCAGAAGTTTACAATATAGCTTTGTTTGTTCTTCGACTTGTCAAAGAATATGATGCCGAGGTCGTAAAGGTCGAAGGTGATTCCCGTCCTTTTGTCCTTCTGCATGTGTTTCCACAGATTTTTCATCTTGGACGTATAGCCGATGCCTTCCACAACGAACACAGAATGTGGAGAGGAGCGGTCTGCGCAGAGGTTGAACACCTCCTCTACAAACTCTGGGTGGCGATAGTCGTGCAGGTACAGAAAGTCGACAGGAACGCCAGCCTCCAGAAATAGCTCTGACAGGGAGGAGGCGCCCGTGTAGACGGCATTCTCTCTGCCGGCGCGCAGGTAGAGGGCCGAAGCCGAAAGCGTACCGGCGTCTATCACCGTAGCGGGCCGGGCATAGTTGACCAGCCGGAACAGCAGCCGTTTCACCCTGAGCGGTTCATGCCTCCATGCGCGGCTGGCCTTATTGTGCTTTTCGGCGGCCAGTAAGTCCTCGTACTTGTAATAAGGAGCCCGCTCGTAAATCACCCTTGTTATCAGGTTAAAGGCGAATGGAGAATGTACCCCGTAGCCTCGGCGGTGGCGTATGCGGCCCAGCCGGACAAAAGGACGTTTCAGGGCAAGGGTAATGCGGTTCATGGCTTCTTTGTTCTGCATGGTTGACTGCGCAAAGATAGAAAACTTATTTATAGAACAGTCATCTTGGTTTCGTAAACTTGAGCACCTTTTTTTTCGGCGTTTCTCAAACCTTTTCGGGCAGAAAACGTTGTGGTATGGAAAAGTAACCTATAACTTGTATAACAACAGATGAAAAAACTTCTTTATCTTGCTGCGCTGGCGGCCATGGTCTTCAGCTGCGCCGACGACAATCCGCCTGTCATGGTTGAAAAAACGCCTTTGATTACTCCGCAATTGGATATGTTGGTCAGTACTGCGGGCGGCTTTAGTCCTCTTACGGGCGTATTGACCATTTCGCCCTGTCAGGCAAACAGCTCCGTTTACTACGGCAACTATGTAAACAATATTCTGACCCCTCTCTATGCCTATTACTACGTCAAGGACGGAACGTATTATGAAGATTCTGTCAACAGGGTCATTTCTTTGCCTGCCGGTACTTATAACATGGTTTATTGGGGCATGCCTGTTTACGAAGACCCCCAGTATACCAATCCCATAGTCAGGGAACCCGCTTACAGCATCGGTGCCGACATGAAGTTGCAAAAATTCAGTTTGGTGAAGATGGCGGCAGACACGACCTATTATCCGGCCTTCGATATGGTGCATGCCGTGGAGTCTGCCACCGTCGGTACCGAACCGCTGAGCGCATCGCTGCAGCGTGTCGTGGCCGGACTGAAGGTGATTGTCAAAGACCAGGACAACGGAGTGCTCAATTCCAGCATAAGCGGCATGACGGTATGCGTCACGAACATTGCCAGCGAGCTGAACTTCTATACCGGAAAACCGCAGGGAAATCCGTGCAGCGTATCCTTCCCCCTGCAACGCTCGGTGGACGGTACCGAGATGAGCTGTGCCACCGTCATGCTGTTTCCTTCTTACGGCAAATCGGAATTCCAGCTGTACATTACACTGAAGAACGGTACGGTCAAAACCTTCAAACAGGTCTTGAACGGCCCGTTCAATGCCAATACGAAACTGACACTCACCCTGACCCTGGGTGATGTGTTTTCGGAAGAGTCGACAGGCAATTTTACGGTCACCAATTGGAATGAGTTCAGCCAGACCATAGACATCTCCTCGTTGAATTGAAAAGATGGCTTACGCTTTATGCTTTCTGAGGTGCCGTTGCAAGCAGATTCTTTTTAAGGGCAGACATCTGGAAATCTGTTTGCCCTTCATGTGTGTACATGCTCAGCCCGGGGCTGATACGGATTGGGCTTTAGCCCAAGTTCCAGATTAATCCGTTCTGAGGTTCCCAATCCTCAGAACTTTTTTTATTCAGTAAATACTGTGGAATCAGGAGGCCGGCGCAATCTGGCTCTTCTGATTACGGTCCCTGCAGAATGCAAGCGTGGGGCACCTTAGGGGGTGCCCCACGCTTTGTATTCTATTCCGAACTTTATCAGAATAACATGGCTGGATATTCACCGGCGTTTACCAGAGCCTGAATCTTGTCTACCACACTCTGACGATCTTCAGGATAAGTAACGCCAAACCACTTGCTGGTCGTATCGAGCACTTCCACCGTAGCAGTGCCTTCATTAATCAGTTTGTCCACCATCAAGGGGATGAAGAATTCACTCTTCAGGTTCTCCATGTTCTTCGGATTGCTAAGGAAAGTCTTGAAGTATTCGGCACTGTATGCGAAATAGTCGGGAGTAAAGCCCCAGAAATTCATGCTTACCGGCGTCGTATCGGGAGTAGCCACCCATTCGTCGTTGTCGTCAAGGTACTTCACTTCGCCATCCATGCGCTGTATTTTGGTACGTTCTACAACCGAAGTCAGCAGATGGTTGTCGTCTGTGCCACAGATACCGCGGGATACTGTACCGCTTTCGCTCAGTGTATTGCCAACACGGAAACCTACCATGGAGTAAACATTCTTGGAACCTTCGGGCAGATTTGACAAGAACTTGCCCATAACCTGGAAGGAGTCACGGCCGTAGAAGTCATCGCAATTGATAACCGCAAACGGTTCTTTAATCACATTGGCACCCATCATAACAGCGTGATTGGTTCCCCAAGGCTTGGTACGGCCTTCGGGACAGGTAAAGCCTTCGGGAAGGGCATCCAGCGACTGGAACACCAGCTCACAAGGGATGTGGCCTTCGTATTTGGAAATGATTTTGTCGCGGAAGTCTTGTTCGAAGTCTTTACGGATTACGAAAACGAGCTTGCCGAATCCCGCCTTGATGGCGTCGTAGATGGAATAGTCCATAATAGTTTCACCGTTCGGACCCAGTCCGTCCAATTGCTTCAAGCCACCGTAACGGCTTCCCATGCCGGCTGCCAATAAGAATAAAGTTGGTTTCATAAAAGTTATTATTTTAAAAGGTTAGTGTATATCTGTGCTGATAACGGCACAAATGTACAAAAATAAACGGCAACAAATGGATGCTTTTGGTTCATTGTTTAGCAAAAATCTTCCAAAAGCATTATCAGAAAGGATAACCGATGGCAAAATGCAGCGCCAGGCTGTCTTTGAACTTGGGGATATTGTAATATCCCGACTTGCCTGTCTCGTAGGGGTCGTGCAGTCCCACTCCGCAATCGAGGCGGAAAACCAGGAAATCCATGTCGTAGCGCAGGCCGGCACCGGTGCCCAGCGCTATCTGCTTGGCAAAATTCTTCAGGGTCAGTTCGCCGCTGGGACGGGCTTCGTCGGGACGCATCAGCCAGACGTTGCCGGCATCCAGGAAGACGGCTCCGTGCAGGTCGCCCACAATGCGGAAGCGGTATTCCACGTTGGCTTCCATACGGATGTCGCCCACGTGGTTGATGAAGGAGTATTTGTTATCCTTGTCGGGAGGGTAGCCGCCGGGACCCACGCTGCGGGCTGCAAAGGCGCGTACGCTGTTGGCACCGCCTATGTAGAACTGTTCGGTGTAGGGCGCCGTTGTGGCATTGCCGTAAGACCAGACCACGCCGCCCGCCACGCGCGAGGCTATCATCTGGTTTCTGTCTATGCGGTAGTGGTAGCGGAACTCGCTGTTCAGCTTCAGGAACTGGGCAAAGGGCACGCCCAGCAACTTCTTGTCCCGCTGGCTGAAGGGCTGGCCGAAGAGACGGTAGACGAGTGATGTGACGTTGCCAGCCGAAGCCACCGTGGTTTGCCACCAGATGGGGTTCCGCACGCCGCGCAGGGAGCTGTTGTCGTACGTATAGGTGTACTCCATGGCGGGTATGAACTGGTCGCGCAGGCTGACGTATAGGGCCGGGTTCTCTTCCTGGAGGTTCTTGAACTCTTCCGTAGGATTGCGCAGTACATTAAAGGTCAGGCGGAAGGGCGTAAAGCTGTGCTTGGCCGTTGGCTTCGGCTGGAAGTCGTAGGTGGCGTTGCCGCCGAAAGCCAGCAGCTTGTAGTATTTGGCCCGGTTCAGCTGGTCTACATACAGACGGAAAGTGGTGGTGGCCGGGAAGTCGTATTCGCGGTCGCCCATCTGCGGGAAGACTACGCGCGGAAAGGTCAGCGAGCTGGAAAGTCCCAGTTCGTAACTGTTCATCAGCGACGAGCGGTCCTTGCCTGTCTGCCATTCGTAGGAGCCGCTCAGTTTCACATTCCAGGTTTCGCCGCCGCCGAAGACGTTGTTCTTCGTCAGGGTGAAGGCGGCTCCCGGGCCTGCCTGGTTATTGCTTTTCATCTTTACGTTGAAGTCCAGCTCTGCGTCGTAGGGCTTGTCCAGCATGGCCATTACGTTCAGGTCCAGCGTATCGGAGAGGAGGGCCGTGTCGCGCGGCGTGTACTGCATGTCCAGGTAGCGGAAGATGCCGACACTGCTCAGGCGGTTCTGGATGCGGCTCTGCCGGTACTCGCTGTACAGCTTCTGATACGAACGGCGGCGCGCTATGCCCGTGCTGTCCGCCACTTGCTGTTTCCGGCGGTAGTTCTGGTAGTTCATCCAGCGGTAGAGCATGTTGGGGCGCACCCGCAACTTGTCGTGGTAATATATCCGCAGGCCTTTGTAAATCAGGCTGTCATTGGGCAGCTCTCCCTGTTTCCCATAGAGATAGAAAGAGGCCTTGCCTACGTAGAAGGGCCGTTCGGCGTCCTTGGGCATGCCGGCCACGGGTACCATGCGCATGGCCACATGTCCGCCCGGCACCAGCGTTGTGTCTGCCTGATAGGTAAGGTAATCGGGGCGGAAATAGTAGTAACCCACGTTGCGAAGCAGACTGCTGATGCGGGTACGCTCGCCGTCGAGGTCGGTGACGTTGAACTGCTCGCCCGGACGGATGAGTGACCGGCGGCGGCTCATCTCCATGATGCGCAGGGTGCGCTCGTTGAAACCGCTGAAGAAGACCGTATCGATGAAGTAGGGGTTACGCATGTTCACGGTATATTGCAGCTTCACCTTCAGCGTGTCCTTGGGGTCATAGAAGGTCTGGTAACTGACATCTCCGTTGAAATAGCCGTAGTCGCGCAGGATGTTCTTGGCTGCCTTCACGCGTATGTCGGGATTGACCGTAGAGAGGAACACGGGCTTGGAGGCGAACCGGTTGAATATCATCCGTCCCAGGCCGCTCTCGTAGTTCACGAAGCCGTTGTATATCCACAGCCCCACGGGGAAGGGCATACGCAGGGTGGAACTGCCCAGGAAGGAGTTGTTGGGAGCCGTGGCAAGGGCTGCCTCCACTTCCTCCAGGGCCGTATTGCCTACGGAGGTGGGGGTGGGATTGTCCACAATCATCCCTTTCTGCCCGATGTAGAGGACTTCCCCCTCGGGCAGGTTCCGCGTGGTGGAGCAGGCTGCAAGCAGCAGGCACAGCGCCAGGCCGGTCATGAACCGTTTCATCTCATTCATCGCTCTCTACTTTTTTCCTTTTGTTCCTTTTGAAGATGAAGAGTTCGCCCAGGCGGTCCATCTTCCGGCGGAGCACGAGACCCACACCCGTCTCGGTGATTTCTCCATCCAATATGCTGTCATAATTCTTGTCGTGGAACACACGCACATAGCGGGTGCCCGAGGCATCCAGGCGGTATTCCACCGAGATGTTGTCTATGAACGACTCCACGTCGTTGGTCGCGTTGGCTCCGGTAGACACCTTGCCGCCGATGATAATCTGCACGCGGTCGTTGAAGAAGCGCTGCGAGTAGCGGAAGCTGTAGTCGGTCTGCTTGTCGCCCGTCTCGGCGGCGGTGCGGTCTTCCACGCCCACACTGAAGCTGGCGTTCGCGCTGGCCAGGGCCGAACCGGCCAAGGCGTTGATTTGGCTCTGGAGCACGCTGTTCAGGGCAGAGCCCATCGAGAAGCCGCCGCCCTTGCCTCCGTTGTTCAGGTAGACGCCCGTAGCCAGCATGGCAATGGCCTGCTTGCTGCGCTCTTCGGCACCCATGGCCTGCAGTTCGTTTTCCACGGTGGCGTCGTCGGGCGCGGCGATGTCAAACACCAGTTCGGGCGCCTCCAGCCGGTTCTTGATGGAGATGGACACGTCGAAGTTCACCGTGCGCGAACCGTTGTCTCCGTCGGCCACCGAGGCGCGGACGCGTTCCGTGGCCTTCAGGTTCAGGGTGGGGTTCATCAGGTTGCCCTTCCAGTCCACATAGCTGCCGCTGGCAAACTGGAACTCCTTCAGGGGGATGATGGGCAGCGAATACTTCATGACGCCTCCCGAAAGGGTGTAGCGTCCTGTCAGGTTCATGTTGCCCTGCGGCGTATATTGCAGGCTGAGGTCTCCTCCGCCCTCCAGCTGCACGTACTTGCTGCGGTCGGCGCTGAGGTCGGCGCGCAGCTGCACGGCCTCGTCGATGTGGACCGTCATAATCATGTCCATGCCTCCCAGCGACATGGTGGGAACTTCGTCGGCAGCGACAACGGTGGTGTCGCCAAAGGAGGTGAAGGTCACCAGGCCGTCCAGGCGGTCTTCCACCGTCAGGGGCGAGTCGGTCAGCACATAAGTGACGTCCGTATTGCCCAGCAGATTCATGTTGCCTCTCATCACCAGCGCGTCGAGCGGTCCGCGGAGGGTGGCCGTCAGGTCTACGAATATCTTGCCGTACACCAGGCTCTCGCGTGTGCGGGGAGCGTCCAGCAGCGTATAGTTCATGGCCCGCAGGTTGAGTTCGGCCGTAGGCTGTTCCACCTTGCGGAAGTCCACATTGCCGTCTATGGTGAAGGGATTGCGGCTGGTGGTATAGATGGCGAATTTGTTGAACAGCAGGCGGTTGTCCTTTATCTCCAGCGGACGCTTGTCGAACCAGTAGCGTGCGCCCACCTGGCGGGCAGATACCGACACGCTGTCCAGCGAGACTTGGCCGTTGAAGAGCGGACTGTCTGACGTTCCGCTCACCTCCAGTTCGCCGTTGACATGGCCCGTCAGTGCCACCAGCTGTTCGGGCACGAAGGAATTGGCAATCTCCAGCGGGAAGCGTTCCAGGCGGGTCGTTACGTCTACCTCACTCTTCCCGTCGGCCTGCTTCAGGGCGCCGTCGGCCGAGAGGACTTCTTCGTCGTTGAATGTCATGTACGTGCTCAGATAGTGTACGTTGTCCTCGCCGGGCAGCCAGGTGGCTCCCAGGCCTATATCGCCCACGGGGCGGTGGTTGTAGGTGAGCTGCCGGACGTTGGCCTCGGCCGAAAGCTGGAGCGAGGTGGCCTTCTGGATGTAGGTGGCCTCGGCCGAGAAGAGGCCCGTCATGCGCGGCATGTAGGGCAGCATGTTGCTGAGCTCGCTCAGCTTGAAGCGGCTCAGTTCCACATTCATGTTCTGAAGGGACAGGGTGTCGCTGCGGTCTGACTGCATGCGGAAGCACAGACCGTCGTCGCTGTCCATGTCCACATTGGCATACAGGCGCATGTCCTTGTGCAGGTATATCCAGTTGCTGTTGTCTACAAAACGGAACTTGCGGAAGGCGATGACCGGCTCGGCAGGCGTCAGCTGGAACAGTACCCCGTTGCCCTTGCCGTTCCCCTCGCTCAGCGGACGGGCGTTCACCCCGAAGAGCAGGCCCGTATCGCCGTTCCCGTCCTTGAAGTCTACGGTCAGCCCGGCGTCCTCGCTGCGTATTTCGCCCGTGAGCAGGCTGCGGAAGACGTACTGCGGATTGCCGGGAGCGTTGATGACGCCGCCCTGCAACTGGATGCGCGAGGTGTCCTGGCGGATGGCAAAGAAGATGGTGTCCAGCTGCAGCGAGTCTACGTGCAGGCCGTGCAGGGCGCTGCGTCCGTTGATGCCCACCTGGGGCGTGAAGCCGAAGTTGAGCTTGAAGTCGTCGTAAGTGATGTCCTTCGTGGCCAGGAAGTATCCCACGGGGTTCTGCCTGCCCGCCGTGAGGTTGATGCCCGCCGAGGGCAGCAGGCGGCGCAGGGCCGCATGGTCCAGCTTGCGGTTTTCTATCTGTGCCGTCAGTTCGGCCATGAAGCGGTCCGACTGCTCCATCAGTTTCTTCAGCGTGCTGTGGGCACGGAAGCGGAAGTCGAGGTCGCCCGCCGTGAGTTGCAGCTTGATGGAGTCGTGGCGTGCCTCGCCTCCCAGGCTGAAGGCAAAGGGCCGTTCCAGCGGGCGGGGGGCGATGCCCAGCTTGTAGAGGTCTACCTCGTCGACGTTCAGGGCTATCTTGCCGTCCAGATAACGGCGGTCCAGGCGCATCTCGGCGGCCGTCTGCATCTTCAGCAGGGTATTGTCGCTCGTCAGCTTCAGTGTGGCCAGCGCCGACTTCAGGCCGGCGTCGAGCGTGACGCCCGACACCTTCCAGCGGCCGTAGTGCAGCTGTCCCAGCGCCAGATGTACTTCGGACCGGGTGCGTGCCGAGGTGAGGTCGGTGCCCCGTCCCCGGGCCGAGGCCTTGGCCGAGAGGGTGTAAATCGAGTCTTTGGGCAGGAAGTGGTGAAGCTGGAGCGTGTCGGCCCTCAGGTCGGCCCGGTACTCTTCGGTGGACGTATTGTAGGCGGCGTCCAGGTGCAGCGTGCCTTGCCGCTCGCGCAGGTTGAGCAGGGCGGAGTAGGCAGGGCCGTCCAGGCGGAGGCGCGCGTCAAGCTTCATGCTGTCGGGCACCACCAGCGAGCCGTCGGGCGTGACGCCCGTCAGTCCTGTCAGGAAGTTCAGGTTCAGGGTCTGCATCTGCAGGTCCAGCGTGCCGTTTCGCTGCAGGCTGTCCGTCAGGTTCCACAGCTCGCCCCCGCCCTCCAGCAGGAAGGCGCCGGGCAGTTCGGCCGAGAAGCGCGATATCTGCATCTGCTTCAGGTTGCCGTCCGTGCCCGCATGGATGACCAGCGGGCGGAAGGGGTAGGCGTCGGTAAAGGTCTTGGGCAGGCCTCCGGCAAAGAGCAGCACGTCCTGCTTGCCTATGCGGGCGTTGAAGCGGGCGCTGAGGCGGCCCGTGGTGGGTATGTTCACCAGTTCCCAGTAGGTCTGGGCGGTCAGGTCCATTTCGCTGTGGGGGGTGAGCAGGCGCAGGGAGGGCACGCGGATGACGGTCGAGTCGGCAAACAGGCGTCCTGTCAGCGAGGTGACGCTGAGGCCCGAGCGCTCGTTCATGGAGAATTCGCGCACCACGGCATTGAGGTTGCGCCCGTAGGCCATCACGGAGTCGATGCCGATGCGTATGTCGCGCAGGGCGATGTGCGAGGCGTCGAAGCCCTCGGCCGGCTCGGAACCGCCCGTGTCGTACTTGAGCGTGGAGCCCGAGAGCAGGAAGCGGCGCCAGCCGTAGAACTGCTTTCCCAGGTCGGCGTCGGCATCTTCTATCACGGCTTCGCCCAGCGTGGCGGCCAGGCGCACGGAGTCGAGCGGCATGTCCAGTGTCAGCGACACGTTCTTCAGCTTCAGCGCGTGCAGCGCCACCTTCCAGTTCAGTGCCGTAGTGGTCGTGTCGGGCGGCGTCTGGGTGGTATCGGCCAGTTCCACCTGCAAGTGGGTGTCGCTCAGTTCCACCTGGTTCAGTATGGCGTCTTCGGCCGTCAGGTCAATGCCGTGGCTGGCCAGGAAGAACTTGCCCAGCACTCCCTTGACGCGCATGCCCTCCACCAGTCCGGCCGAATTGACGGCCACCTGGCTCAGGGTGATATTGTCCACCTCCACCCGGCCCTTCAGGAGCGGCCAGGCCTGTACACGCACCTCCAGCCGCTGCAGGTCCAGCAGGGTGTCGGGCCGCGCCTGGCCCTGCGCAGGGTCGGCCGGCTGTATCACCCGCACGCCGCGCACCAGCAGGTTCAGGGGGAAGCGCAGGTCGATGCGCTCCACAGATATGTCCATGCCTGTGGCTTCCGACGCCATTGCCGTGACCTGCTTCCTCAGTACGTTCTGCACGGGAGGCACGTAAAGCAATATCATCAGCACCAGGAACAACAGGATGGGTGTGAGCAATATCCACACTGCCCTTTTCAACCATTTCTTTCTCGTCTTCATATCAAGCGTTCACAAGTGAAGCATGGCCTGCCGGAATGAAGGAACAGCATCTGTCTTGTCAAGATGTTTTCAACAGGCCGGACAAACCTATCGCAAAGTAAACAATTTATTTCGACATTTGTTGCTCCCGGGCCAAAAAGTATTCGGCCTTTCGCCCCGTGGCCGGAACCCGCCTTACGGGGCGATTCTGAAAACTGCTGGGCATCAGCGGTTTGGCGTGACGGCGGAAAAGAAAAAACTGACGGGACGGATGGCGCTTGCTGCCCGCCCGGACAATGCCTGCATGGTGTCCGGACAATGCAAGCACGGTCTGCGGAGAATGCAAGCGTCGTCCGGACACCATGCGGGCATTGTCCGATAGAGGTGCGGCTGTCTTCGGAAAAGGAAACGCCTGGCGGAGGATGGGGGGGAGGGGAGACGGCCTGTCTTGTAAATACAATTTATCTTTCCGGACCGTGAAGGCCGTCGGGCGTCACTGGGCGCCGGCCTGCGGGCCAGCCGTTTTCTCCTCCAGCTTCTCCAGCACATCGGCCACGGCAGAGAGGGCCTCGTCGGCACAATGCTTCAGGCGGTCGGTGAAGGAGGCGTCGCGGGCTGCTTCCAGTTCCCTCAGCCGGCCGACCAGCTTCTTGGCCCCGATGAGGGTGAAGAGGGGAATCATCTTGTGTGCCACGGCAGACATTTTCCGCGGGTCGGCTGCATCGCGGGCCTGCTGCAGGTATCCGCTGTTTGCGCGGGTTTCGGAAGCGAAGCTTTCAAGGATGGAGCGGGAGGCCGCCTCGTCGTCGCCCGAGAAGGCGGTAAGGGCCGTGAAGTCGTAGGAGGGCGGTGCGTCGTCCGGCTCGGGCGGCAGGGGCGCGTCTTCCGTTTCGCCGGTGCCGGTCGCCCCGGCGGTCTCGTCTCCGCAGCCTTCCACTTCCTGCAGCAGCTCCTTCACCGTGAAGGGCTTGTGCAGGCGGCCCGCAAAGCCGTGCTCTGCAAACTCTGCGCGCTTCATGTCGCTGCGGGCTGTGACGGCTATGACGGGAATGGTACGGGCCTGGGGGATGTTGGAGGCGCGCAGCAGCCTCAGCAGGTCGAAACCGTTGATGGCCGGCATCTGCACGTCGGTGAGCAGCACGTCGAAGTGTCCTTCCCGAAGCGCGTCGAGCAGTTCGTCCAGCTGCAGGCAGGCCACGGCGTCTATGCCTCCCTGCTCCAGCATGGAGGTGGTGAGCATGAGCTGGATGCGGTCGTCGTCTATCAGGGCCACCCGCAGGGCGGGGGCGGCAGAAGACGCGTCGGGCGTCGGCTCGGTCGGGTCTGCGTGGGTCTTTCCGTTTTCTTCCGTCTCCTTCCCGGTGTCTATGTGGACCGGGAACAGGGGAACGCGGAGGGTGAAGGTGCTGCCCTTGCCGGGGCGGCTGTCTACCTCGATGGTGCCTTCGAGCAGCTGCACCAGCATGCGCACGATGGACAGGCCCAGCCCGAATCCCTCTTCGCCCTGCGCTCCGGGCAGGCGGGTGAATTCCTGGAAGATGCGTTCGCGGTCGGCGGGGTCCATGCCCTTGCCCGTATCGGTCACGGCTACCACCAGCCGGCGGTTTTCGTAACGGGCCTTGAGGGTGATGCTTCCCCGTTCGGTGAACTTCACGGCGTTTGACAGCAGGTTGTTGATGATTTGCTTCAGGCGCAGCGGGTCGCAGATGTAAGTGCCCTCCAGCTCCTCGGCAATGTCGCAGTGCAGGGCCAGGCCTTTGGCGGAGGTCAGCGGTTCAAAGCTGACCCTGATTTCGTCCAGCAGGCGGGCGGGATGGAAGGTGACGCGGTTGATTTCGGCCTTGTGGAGGTCGAGGCGGTGAAAGTCAAGCAGGTCGACCACCAGCTTCAGCAGGTGCTGCGACGAGGTCTTCATGTTGTCCAGGTAGAAGCGTTGCCGCTCGTCCACGGTAAGCCGTGCCAACAGGTCGGCATAGCCCATGATGGAGCCCAGCGGTGCCTTGAAGTCGTGCGTGATGGCCAGCATCAGCTTCTCGCGGGTGGCCAGCAGGTCTTCCGCCCTGCGTCGGGCTTCCTCCAGCTGGCGGCGGTAGCGGTTGCTGCGGGTCACGTCCCTGCCTATCAGCACCAGGAAGAAGGCCGAAAGGAACACGGCTCCCACCGCCACGCCCGCAATGGTGCGGGCCGAACGCCTGCGCACGCTCTGCTGCTTCTCGGCCTCCATGCGGGCGCGCTCCAGCGTCTCCTGCTCGTAGGTCTTCAGCAGGCTGTCTATCTGCTCGGTCAGCAGGTGGTCCATGCGCTGCAGGGTGCGGTTGCGGCGCTTCACTACGGTATTGGTTATTTTCTGCTGTTCGGCCACCTCGCGCAGCTTCTCCTGCAAGGAGTCCGTGGGGTTATAGAAGTCTATCACCGTGTCGGTGCTGAATTCCAAAGAAGTCTTCACCTGAATGGCGGTGTCCTTCTTGGGCGGGACAAAGACCTCGCCCAGACGGCGGAAGAAGCCCTTCTTCTTCGGTTTGGTGACAATGGTGTCGCGATGGGCAATGATGCGGCGCTTCACCCGCTGCTGGGTGATGACCGAGTCTTGTGTGGCAATGATGTGTTCTATCTCGCTGGTGGAAATCATGCTGTCGTTGGCCTCGCTCAGCGTGCGCAGCATACGGATGGTGTTGGCGTCCTTCTTGCGGAGCAGGGTAATCAGGCTGTCGGCCCACATCATGTCCTTGTCCTCGGAGAGGGTGAGCTTGTCCACCTCCCGGTGTACGAACAACAGGGAGAAAAGCAATACGGCAAGCAGCAGCGTATAGCCAAGGACAATCTTTACTTTCGATACACTATTCATGCGTCTGATAACGGAAGCGCAGCCACAACATGATGCCTGCGCTGGTCAGCCCGAAGGGAAAAGCCATCCATACCCCCGTCACTCCCCAGCCCAGCACGAAGCCGCAAAGGTAACCTACGGGCAAAGATATAACAAAATATGCGATAAATGCTATAAACATCATGGGTTTTACGTCCGAGATGCCTCGCAGGGCGTTGGCGAAATTAATCTGGAGGCCGTCGCCGAACTGGTAGATGAGGAAGGGGAAGAACAGGGCAGACACCATGGCGGTCACTTCGGCATTGTCCGTAAACCAGCCTCCCAGCTGCCCGCGCAGGGCAAAGATGATGCTGAGCAGCACCACGGCCATGCCCAGTATCAGGTGGAAGCCCGCGTAGGCCGAGCGGCGCACGTTCTCCCTGTCGTTCTGTCCCTTGTAGTTGCTGACGCGTACGGCCACCGCTGCCCCCATGCCGTAGAACATCATGAAGGTGAACTGCGAGATGGTGAGCATCACCTGGTGCGAGGCCAGCGCGATGGTGCCCAGCCAGCCCACCATGATGGTGCTGAGGCTGAACGAGGCCGTCTCCATGCCCATCTGCAAGCCCACAGGCCAGCCCAGGGCGTTGAGCCGTCTGAACACGGGCATCGAAAAGCCCAGACGGGAGAATCCCGCCCGGTAGCGCAGGAAGCGCCGCCCGCGCAGCACCACCCAGGCAAAGACCAGCACCATCAGCACCCGCGAGAACAGTGTGCTGACACCCGCTCCCAGCAGGCCCAGTTCGGGCAGGCCGCACTTGCCGTTGATGAGCACATAGTTGCCCGCAATGTTCAGGGTGTTGCCTCCAAGCAGCACCCACATGGCGGTCTTGGTGTCGGTAATGCCGTCGGTAAACTGCTTGAAGGCATTGAACAGCATGACGAACACCAGCGAGAAGAGTTGGGTCAGGTAGTAAGGTTTGATCAGGGGGAGCAGCTCTTCGGGCTGTCCCAGCCGCTCCACGTTGAAATAGAGCAGGGTCATGAGCAGCGTGAGCAGCAGTCCCACCAGGAAGTTGGCCAGCAGGCTGCAGCGCAGGGCCTGTCCGGCCTCGGAGAAGCGGCGGTTGCCGTAGCAGCTGCCCACAACGGGCGTAAGGCCGTAGCTGAAGCCCGTGCAGAAGATGATGCAGAGATTGAACACATTGTTCACGAACGAGGCCGCCCCCAGTTCCTCCGTGCTGTGGTGCCCCACCATTAGCGTATCGGCAAAGCCCAGGATGATGACACCCAGCTGGCCGATGATGATGGGAAGGCCCAGAAAGAAGAGGGCGCGGTAATGTTTCTTGTAATTATCAAAGATTTCTCTCATCATTCAATGGGTAGAATGCTCTGCTGCGGAACCGGCCGGCGGTTGGTGTCCGCGGCAGAAGCCTGTCATCCTTTCTTGTAGTGCAGCACCACGCCGTTCTCCGGCCGGAAGGCGCGGGCGGCCACATCGCGCAGGTGTTCGGGCGAGACCGAGCGGTAGCGTTCCACTTCGCGGTCTATGTCTTCGGCCTGTCCGGTCAGCTCGAACCAGGCCAGATTGGTGGCCACGTTCAGGTAGTTGATGTTGCCGAAGATTTGGGTGGACTCGAACTTGTTCTTCACCTTCTCCAGTTCCTGTGTGCCTACGGAGTTGCGCATGAGGTCTTCCAGTTCGCGGCGTACGGCTTCTTCGGCCTGTTCCAGCGAGATGCCCGCGGCAGGCTTGCCGGAGACATGCAGCAGGCCCGCGTCGCGTGTGCCCGAAATGTAGGCGTCTATGCTCGAGAAGATTTTCCGTTCCTTCACCAGACGCAAGTTCAGACGGCTGGAGCTCCCGTTGGAGAGAATGTCCGACAGAATGTCAAAGGCGTAGTAGTCGGGCTCGTCGCGGCGACAGGTGTGGAAGGCCATGAAAAGGGCATCCAACGGCACGTTGCGCTCCACAGTCAGCCTGCGCTCCTCGGTCTGGACAGGTTCTTGGGGCAACCGGCGGACAGGCACGTCGCGCCGGGGAATGGGGCCGAACCACTTCAGCGTCAGTCTGAGCGTCTCTTCCCATGAAATGTTGCCCGTAACGGCCAGCACGGCATTGTTGGGCGCATAGAAACGATAGAAGAAGTCTTCCACTTCCTGCAACGTGGCCCGTTCGATGTGGGCCAGTTCCTTGCCGATGGTAGGCCAGCGGTAGGGATGTACCTTGTAGGCCAGGGGACGGAGCAGATGGCTCACGTCGCCATAAGGCTGGTTCAGACAACGCTGCTTGAACTCTTCCATCACCACCCCGCGCTGCACGTCAAGGCTGTGCTCGCTGAAGTCCAGTGCCAGCATGCGGTCGGATTCCAGCCAGAAGCCGGTTTCCACGTTCGACTTGGGAATGGTGAGGTAATAGTTGGTTATGTCATTGTTGGTCCACGCGTTGTTCTCCCCGCCCGCCTGTTGCAGGGGACCGTCATAGTCGGGGATGTTCACCGAGCCTCCGAACATGAGATGCTCGAACAGATGGGCAAAGCCCGTATGCTCGGGGTGCTCGTCACGGGCGCCCACATCGTAGACAATGTCCAGCGCCACCATCTGCGTATCCTTGTCTTCGCAATGCACCACCCGAAGCCCGTTGTTCAATGTCTGCTTGTTGATTTTCATGGCTGTCCCCCTCAGTCTAAACCGTCAGTCCAGTACCGTCACTTTCTTGATGACTACGTCCTGTTCGGGGCGGTCGCTGCGGTCTGTCTTTACTTTCTGTATCTTGTCCACTACATCCATGCCCTCCAGCACTTCGCCGAAGACCGTATATTCGCCGTCCAGATGGGGAGTGCCGCCTACGGTCGTATAGGCTTCCACCTGCTCGGGCGTGAAGCGGAACTCGGGCATCTTGGCCACTTCGGCCTCAGCCTGTGCAATGAGTGTGTCCTGCAGGTTCATCAGTCCCTCGTGGTCGCCGTTCTTGCGCAGCTTGTAGATTTCCTTCATGTGCTTCTGGGCCAAGGCGTTGAACGCGTTGTTCAGACGCATCTG
The DNA here is from genome assembly GCF_949298305.1 of uncultured Bacteroides sp. Classification (GTDB taxonomy): domain Bacteria; phylum Bacteroidota; class Bacteroidia; order Bacteroidales; family Bacteroidaceae; genus Bacteroides. The sequence goes on from NZ_CASFWU010000050.1 coordinate 25,916, forward strand.
TCCCATCTGCTGCTCCATGCCCAGCAGGGTGGAGTCGCTGTACACCTTGCCGGTCACGATGTAGAACTGGCAGCCGGACGATTCTTTCTTGGGGTTCACGTTGTCACCCTGGCGGGCAGCCGAGAGGGCGCCGCGCTTGTGGAAATACTTCGGATAGACGAATTCGGCGGGGATGGTGTAGCCCACGTCGCCCGACCCCAGCATCTTGCCCTTGGGCGCATTCTTCGATTCGGGGTCGCCTGCCTGTATCATGAAGTCCTTGATGACCCGATGGAACAACGTGCCTTCGTAGGTTCCGTTTTCGGCCAGTTTGATGAAGTTGTCACGGTGCTTGGGAGTTTCGTTGTACAGTTTCACGACAATGTCTCCCGCAGAGGTCTCAATTTTCAGTCTCGTTTCTTGTCCCATATCTCTGTTCTTCTTATGCCCTGAATTGCAGGCAGTCAGTCCGCAAGCCAGAACGGTTAATAATGTTATGAAAAGGCCTTTCATCTTTCTTTTTATTTAATTTAAGCCTGCAAATATACGACTTTCGGACAAAACCACTTACCTTTGTATCTTAAAAGAGACAAAAGCAGAGGAAATGAAGTCCATATTAATCGTTGAAGACGACATTACTTACGGCATGATGTTGAAGACCTGGCTGGGGAAGAAAGGCTTCCAGGCAAGTTCGGTCAGCAGCATAGCCCGTGCCCGCAAGCACATCGAGACGGAAAGCGTGGATCTGATATTGTCCGACTTGCGCCTGCCAGACCATGACGGCATCGACCTGCTGAAGTGGCTGGGTGAAAAGGAACTCTACATCCCTCTCATCATGATGACGGGATATGCCGATATCCAGTCGGCCGTGCAGGCCATCAAACTGGGTGCCTGCGACTATGTTGCCAAACCCGTCAACCCCGATGAACTGCTTAAAAAAATCAACGAAGCTCTCAGTGCCCCGCAGCCCGAGAAGGCTGCCGCTCCCGCTCCGTCGGCTGGTGGTAGCGAACTCCACGGGCACACGGGTCATGGTATCGCACCTGCGTCCGTGCTCCAGTCCGACTTCATCGAGGGCGAAAGCGACGTGGCCCGCCAGCTTTTCAACTATGTCCGCCTGGTTTCGCCTACCAACATGTCTGTGCTCATCAACGGCGCCAGCGGAACGGGCAAGGAGTATGTGGCCCACCGCATCCATCAGCTCAGCAAACGGGCCGACCGTCCGTTTGTGGCCATTGACTGCGGCTCCATTCCCAAGGAACTGGCTGCCTCCGAATTCTTCGGCCATGTGAAAGGGGCTTTCACCGGCGCTCTCAGCGACAAGACGGGAGCCTTTGTCGAGGCCAATGGCGGTACTATCTTCTTGGACGAAATAGGAAACCTGGGCTACGAAGTCCAAATCCAGTTGCTGCGCGCTTTGCAGGAACGCAAGATACGTCCGGTAGGCTCCAGCAAAGAAATCAACGTTGACGTCCGGCTGGTGACAGCTACCAACGAAAACCTGGAGCAGGCCATTGAAAAGGGGACTTTTCGCGAGGACCTCTATCATCGCATCAATGAATTCACTTTGCGTATGCCTCTGCTGAAGGAACGTCGCGAAGACATCCTGCTTTTTGCCAACTTCTTCCTCGACCAGGCCAATCGGGAGCTGGACAAACACCTCATCGGGTTCGACGAGAAAGCCTCGCGCGCCCTGCTGGAATATCACTGGCCGGGCAACTTGAGGCAGATGAAGAATACGGTCCGCCGTGCCACCCTGCTGGCGCAGGGTAAATACATCAGTTTGGCCGAGCTGAGTGAACTGCAGGAAACCGCTGCGCCTCCCGTGGGAATGTCGCTGCGCAACGAAGAAGCGGAAAAACAGCACATCCTCGAAGCCTTGCGCCAAACGGGAAACAACAAGAGCCGTGCTGCCCAGTTGCTGGGCATCGATCGCAAGACTCTGTATAACAAACTGAAGTTATACAATATACAGTAACCTTGTAAAAGATGGGAAGTCGGTACGCATTTGCCTTTCAGGGCTTGTGCGCAAGCCGTAACTGGCTCTTGCATGGCTCGCATCAGGCATTCGACTCAACGGAGAAACGTCCAGGCGACTTCAGAAAAAAAACATGCCTATGCAGCCTGAGACATTCTATGAATGTGGATAATTTCCACACTTTGCACCACAACTTCCACATCATTCCACAACGGTCAGAAATGGCAGTTGTGCTGATTTTCAGAAATTTAATTGCTTGTACCGATTTTGGCACACCGTTTGAGATATATATTATGCTGGTGTAGTGATTCTACACCGGGGATAAGAAGCAAAACTCTTACAAATTATAATGTACCAAAGTTTAATAGCAAATGAATAATTAAAAAGAATTAGTAACAGCCCTGTTTATGTTTGTTTGTGGTGGTACGTTCTTGACTGAAACCGGAATTATTAGGCATGTACCGTGCTTGTAGCATAGTCTTGTCGTCTGTGTTTCGGATAACAGTCAAGAACGTCCAAATCACAACTAAGTGGCCGAATAACAGTAAGCACACTTACGCAGAAGCCGTTCCCTCCTTGTCTATTCTGGGGAACGGCTTCTGTCGTTTTATACCATACCTTTTAGAAAATTGAGAGGGTAACGGATAGGTCGTGTTGGTTCTTTGACACGATGTTGTTGATTGAATATCCTTATATAAAAAAAGTTCTGAGGCAACCAATCCTCAGAACTTTTTGATTTCAATCTATACTTTCTGTACACCCTCAGGGATTCGAACCCTGGACCCACTGATTAAGAGTCAGTTGCTCTACCAACTGAGCTAAGAGTGCATACCCTTTGTTTTTTCGGCTGCAAAGGTAGGGCTTTTTTTTAATAGGGCAACTATTTTGGCTTACTTTTTTTTAAAAAAATATCCGCTGATTTGGGCAGAAAAACAAAAGAGGCTGTCTCAAAATAAACTTGAGATGGCCTCTGTTGTTTCATTTCAGATTGAAGTCATTTGGATTTCTCTCAAAAGATGAGTTTATAAACTTA
>NZ_CASFWU010000051.1 GCF_949298305.1 uncultured Bacteroides sp.
CAGTGGGAGAGTAGGTCGTCGCCGTCTTCGAGAGCCCCGCCGCTTCCTGAAAGGGAGGTCGGCGGGGCTTCTTTTTGTGTATGCCTCGGTCGCCTTTTTTGTTTATGTCCCGCAACCATCCGAAATCATGGTAATGATGCCAATCACGGGGGAACTATTCTCTCCGTAAACCTCCTGGGGGGGCTTTAATAATTGCATTTCTGATTTAGAGTGAGATAGAATGCGGTACGGGATTGGGCAATTTTAAAAAACTGTGTTTCCCATTTGCCTTTGCGTTCACCTTTCTCTATCTTTGTCCCGATGAAACTATTTCGTTGCAGATAGTTTTGGGATGATGGATTGGGGAGTGGGGGATAGGAATTGATGGGTGGTGAGGTGAAGAATGGCGGGTGGATGCGGGCGTATGCTTGAGTGGGCGTTGAGGAATGTCGGCTGACATTGATTGTTGCACATGCATTGATTTGCCGGCCTAAGTCATTCACTGCCAATAGGAGTTTATTTCGGAAACTAATATGGATGATTGAATTTGTGAAACCATGATACAGATAGGCTCTATCATACGGAAACTGATTTTGGCCTTGCTGCTGTTGCATGCTTCTGCCTGCAGCCTGTTTCTCCGGGCGCAGGATGAAATTATCGACAAGATGAATAGGCTGTCTATGTTGGCCGACTTTCAGGGCGTCATAGACTATTCGAACGAAGTGTTGCGCACTTCTTCTGCACAAAAGAATCCTGCTCTGCACTTGTTTTGTCGGGCGCATGCCGCGCAAAGCTATATCAAGACTGACTGGCCGGAGAAGGCCAAGGAGTATTTGGACAGTGCAACGGTCATTGTCCACTCGGACCTTGCGCCCGACGAACGTGAATCGATGCTTTATATCGAAGGGTTCTATACTTACTCCAATGCCATGGTGCTGTATCATGTGTATGACCAGATTGATTATCACAAGGCCCTGACGCATGCGGCAGAGGCTTTGGACCTGGCCGAACGGCGCAGGGATACCCGGCAGAGTGTTATATTCGGGCTGAATTACATTATATTAAACACCATGTTGCAGGAAAGCTTTGCTTATGAGGGAGCTGAAGAACTATATGCCAAGGCGCTGGAACTGAAAGACGGCAAGATGATATTCAATGCGGCGCAGATCTGTGCCCGGCGTTTCGACTATCTGGGCGACCATGCCCGGGCCAAATCATACATGGAAACTGCCATTGCCAATATGCCGGAGGGATACCTGGACGCTTCTACCGTATATGCAGACTATGCTAAGACGTTTCACGAAATCGGGATGGACGACCGTGCTGCATATTATTACGAGAAAGCCCTCAAGCAGTCAAGTCGGCATGTATCGTCTTCCACTTTGCTGGTCTATCTGTCGTACGCCCAGTTCCTCAGCGACATTCATCATGCCAAGGATGCCGAAAGGGTCTATCTGGAAGGCCTGTCGTTGGCCGATTCCGTGCAGACCGACTGGAACAGAAAGGGCTTTTACTCCGGGCTGTACGAACTCTACCGCAGGCAAGGACGCTATGCCGAGGCTGTTCACTACATGGACAAGTACATTAGCGAGACAGACAGCGTGACGCGCCAGCGGCAGAAGAAGGACATCACTGAGCTGAGGATAAAATACGAAACAGCCGTCAAGGAAAAAATCATTGCCCAGAATGAGATACTCATAGCCCGGCAGAACAGAAGATTCAGCATTATATTTTCGGCTACCCTGCTGTTGGTTGTGGTTTCCGTCTTTCTGACGGTGCTGTATTTCCAGAAACGTGCCTCATACATCACTTTGTTCAAACTCTATTCGGACACGCTGGCTGAACAGAAGCAGACCGAGCAGGTACAGTCTCCCTCTGCCGGGCAATCGGTTGCCGCTCCCCGCAAGGCGGACGGCGCGAACACGCTGTTCCGGGAAATTGACAGAAAGATGAAGGAAGAGCGTATTTACCGGGAAGCCGGACTGACTCTGGAGAAGGCAGCCGAGCTGATCCATACCAACCGTACCTATCTCTCCGCAGCCATCAAGCAGCAGACCGGGCTGTCGTTCATTTACTACATCAACTCTTACCGCATTCAAGAAGCCATAGAGCTGTTGTCCGACTCCGAAAACGATACTCCGCTCAAGGCCATCCTGGTGAATGTGGGGTTCAAATCGCCTACTACTTTCTATAAACTGTTCCAGGCAACCACCGGGAAGACGCCCCAAACATGGAGGGAAGAGGCCCGTCTGAAGTGTGCTGAGAATTAGAATATAAGCTATCTTATCCATATATTACAATTTGTAGAAAGTGGATAGTGGCTGGACGTACATTCTTCATGATAAGCTTTTAATTTTGCGATTGAACGCTAAAAATAAATTATCATGAAAACAAAAGTATTATTCTGGACAATGGCCCTTGTGGCTATGACTTTTACTTCTTGTAGTGACGATGATGACACTACAGCGCTGACCTATTCATTGAAGGCTTCTCCCAGCGAGCTTACGTTTGCGGCAACCGCAGCCGAGGCACAGACTATCCTGGTGGAAAGCGAGAACGTGACATGGTCGGCTATCAAGGAAGATATGGCTGCTGACTGGCTTACGATTGAATCGGGCGCCTCACAGATTGTAGTAAAGGCGGCTGACAACTTTGAAACTGCCGAGCGTACCTGCCGCATTGTCATCATGCCAACCAACTCGGAAAGCAATGTGCAGGAAGTTTACGTTACCGTTAAACAAAGCGCCGGCCAACCTCAGAAGCCTGAGGCCATCCGACTGAAAAAAGATGTGGGTATGATTTCCTACTATACTCCCAATTTCCCCATCAATTCGAATGGTAACGACACTTATCTGATCGAACTCTATACGGAAGAATCGGATGTGGAACTCACTCATGAGACATTCGGCAAAAGCGGATACTGGACAGGCAGCCTCACTAGCGGCCGTCGCATCGCTCTGAACTTGTATAACGAACATACGGAAGACTTCTTCAACCCCATTATCAAGTCGGGTACTTATGCAGCCTGCAAGGACCTCAGCCAGATTGCTCCCATGACGTTTGCCGTCAGCAGCTATGTTCAGGGTAACCCGTGGCCGGACGGTTCCTTCATCCAAGATTATGTCATCAATGAGAATGGTGGTTCCGAATCCGTCTATACCGAGATTACCGACGGACAAATTGAACTGACCTATGACGGCACATCCAACTACACACTGCACATTGACCTGATATTTAAAGACGGTACCAACGTGGTTTATGAATACGAAGGTGACCTGAAGTTCAGCAACCTGGGTACTCCTCCTTACTACAGCGACCTGACCGAGGACCTGACCCTTCCCAACGGCACGTTCGGACAAGCCTTGATTGTAGACTGCTTCCCCGACTACTATGCGGACGTTAACGTATGGAATCTCCAGCTGATAGACAAGAATCTGGAAGCTCTGCCCGACGGAAGCCTGGGCGGTACAGGCCACCGCGTGGCACTGCAGCTCTACACGGCCTCCAGCGAAGGTACCGACAAATTGCCCGAACACACCTATAAGATTGTGCCCCAGGATGTCATGAACTCACAGCCCAACACGGCTACGGAAGGTTGCTACGACCCGTTCTTCAGCAACAGCGGCTGCTTCTGGGAACTGATTGGCGAGGATGGCATCAAGTTTGCCCCCATGATGACCGGTACAATCACGGTGAAACATCTGGAAGGTGATGCCTACTCATTCACCATCGAGGCTGTAGACGATAATGGACACAACATCAACGTAGTCCATGAAGGTACGCTGATAGAGATGGAGATTCAGCAGTAACCCGGCCATAACCTGACATTGGAGGATGTGCCAGCACAGACAGCTGCCACCGGTCATCCGGATTCCCGCAGATTTACCGGCTTGGTCGTCCAGGCTTCGGGCAACTCTGCACCAATCCGGGTGGCCTGTGGAGTGAGTCGTGGCACATCCTCTTTTTAAAATTCCTTCAACAGTAAACATCTATCCCTTTAGCACCCAACTTATGAACTACAAAATAGCCATGGTCGCATGCGGACTGTTGTGTCTGACAGCCTGCATGGATGAAAATCCGGTAGCCGACATCTCCCATATCCAGGCGGAAGGAAACGGACCGGCAATAGTGAATTCCTCGCCCGACGCACTGTCCAACATCGTGCTCGTCAAGTTCCAGGAAGACGTTATTGAGCAAGTGGAAAGCACGATGGAGAACGCGCAAGGGCTGTGTGTGTCCACCCGTTCGGGAGTGAGCCGGTTCGACCGTTTCCTCGACGAGGTAGAGGGCATCAGCATCCGGCGCCTGTTTCCGGCAAACAAGTTCGAGGAACGTACGCGCCGTGCCGGCCTGCACCGTTGGTACAAGGTTGAATTCAATTCATCCATCACGCCCAAGCAGATTGAAAACAAGTTAAAGGACATGTCCGAACTGTCCGTGATACAGTTTGCCCTCCCCTTAGTGATCAACGATGACTACAAAACGGTGATTCTGCGCGAGGGCGAGTTGGCAACCCGTGCCAACGACACACAGGAACCCATCTCCAACGACACCTACTCATACATGCAATGGTCGCTGCGCAACGACGGCACCCTCATGGAGGGCGCCAAGGCCGGTGCGGACATCAACGTGGCCGATGCCTGGGAGCGCTGTACGGGAGACCCTCATGTGATAGTGGCCGTCCTCGATGAAGGCGTGCAGGCCAGCCATCCCGACCTGGCAGCCAACATGTGGATCAACGAGGCCGAACTCTATGGCGAGCCGGGCGTAGACGATGACAACAACGGTTACGTCGATGACATCTACGGCAGCAACTTCAGCGGCATCGGCACCGAGATAGTGCCCGGACAGCATGGCACCCACGTGGCCGGCACCATAGCCGCCGTGCGCAACAACAACCTGGGCGTGGCCGGTGTGGCCGGCGGTGGCGACCAGGGCGAAGGTGTGCGCATCATGTCGTGCTGCATCTCCGACGCACGCGGTTCCGGCAATCCCTTTGCGGCAGCAGAGGCAGTGAAGTATGCCACAGACAATGGGGCGGTCATCTGCCAAAACAGTTGGGGCTACGACAGCAGTGTGAACTGGATGGACAGCCCCGACGAGAACTACGCCGCCGAGCGCGAAGCATTCCAATACTTCATAGACTATGCCGGCAAGGACGAGGAAGGCAACGTGACCGGTCCCATGGACGGCGGTGTGGCCATCTTTGCCGCCGGCAACTACGGACACATCTACGGCACCAACCCCTTCTGGCCGGCAGCTTGTCCCGACTTTATCAGCGTGGCCAATATCGGCTCCGATTACAACCCCGCATACAGCACCGGTCACGGCAAGTGGATAGACGTGTCTGCCCCCGGAGGCGACATGACCTTCATGCCCAGCGACATGGGATTGGGCGGCATCATCAGCACCTGTGTAGGCAACACGCCGGATGAATACGTATTCGCATTCATGTCCGGCACCTCTATGGCCTGCCCCCACGTGTCGGGCGTAGCGGCTTTGGCCGTATCGTATGCCTACCAAAAGGGACGCATCCTCACGGCCACGGAGCTGAAGGACATACTGCTGGAGGCGACGAACCCCATCGACGAATACTTCAACGGTATCAAGGAGGACAAGGGGAACACCACCGGATACATCTTCAAGCTGAACATGGAAAGCTTCAAGGGACTGATGGGTACCGGCCTGGTGGATGCCTCGAAGGCGCTGGACAATGTGGACCGGCTGATGGGAGTGCCCCCTTCACACACGGCTCCTGCCGCAGTGGAAAACATCGAGTTGGTGGAATCGACGCACAACACGCTGACGGTGAAGTGGAAGGTGACTGCCGATTGCGAGGGCAATGCCTTGCCATTGTACAAGGCGTACATCGGTTCGGTGCCCGTTGAGTACAACGACCGCCACGAGATATCCAGCGCTAAGTATCTGGGACCGGAACTGGTCAACACCTCCGGACTGAACGTAGGGGATGAGGCTACGTGGACAGCCACCGCCCTGCGCCCCAACATGACATACTACATTGCCATTGTGGGCGTGGACAGCTGGCGGCAAGTCTCTCCCATCACCAACTCGGAGAAGCTGACCACCCAACCCGAACCCAACATACCGCCCACGGTGGTTCCCGAAGGAGAGCTGCCTGCGGAGATTGTGATACAGTACTGGCAGGGCTATAGCCTGACATTCAACGTGACGGACGAGGATGACAGGGAGTGGGAGGCCACCTTGAACGATGACACCGGTACCTGGAGCCTGATGCGACAGGGCGCCAAGGTGACGTTGACCTGCGACAAGAGCAAAGGCTTTGTGGGCAGCTCCGTCGTGACCCTGTGTGTGACCGACATGCGCGGCGCACAGACCGAAGTCAGGATGCCGTTCAAGGTAGTGGCCAACGTGGCTCCGGTGCTCAGCCGGCAGCTGCCGGACCTGAGTATACAGAGTGTAGGGCAGGAAGCCACCGTGGACCTTGACGAATACTTCACCGATGCCAATGCCGAGACCCTGCAATACCTGTGTACCACCCAGGGAACAGCCGCCACGGCCACTGTGAACCAGGGCATCCTGACCCTGAAGGGCCGGCAGAACGGACTGACCACCGTCAGCGTACAGGCCCGGGACATGGGGGGAGAAAGCGTCAAGACGTCGTTCAACGTAACCGTAGGCTCCGCGCCGTCTGCCTCCGCCCTAACGCTCTATCCCAATCCGGTAAGCGACGTGCTGAACATCCGCATGAACGTCCAGGTGGACGCGAAGGCACAGGCAAGGATTTTCAGCTCTACGGGGTCGCTGGCCTGGGAAGCGGATGCCGACTTCTCGCAAGGCCGCACCGCACGTCTGGATGTGTCTTCCTTGAGGTCGGGCAGCTACATCGTCGAGGTCAGCGACCGGGGAACACGCTATAAAGGAAACATCATCAAGCAATAAAACATACGAATATGAGAAGATTCATCTATACCCTCTGCCTTGCCGGGTGCCTGTCGGGCGCTACCGCCCTTCACGCCCAAGGCATCTTTGCCACTTCGGAGCTGAACCGTAGCCCCCGCAGCATCGCCATGGGCGGCCTTACGGCAGCCGTCGGCTCCAACGCTTTCTCCGTCTACGAAAACGCGTCGGCCGCGGCCTTCTCCGACCGGAAAGTGGAAGCCGGCATCCTGTACAGCCCGTGGGCCCTTCAGGGGACGCGGGACATGGACCGCAACAATCTGCTTGTCAGTGCCGCTGCCGGCTATTCGCTCTCTGCGGACAACAAGCTGTTGCTGGGCATCTGTTACTTCGCTCCGGGCGGGAACGACCTGTTTCCGACGGATGCCGAGGGCAACGTAGCCGGCGACAGGCTGAAGCCGAAGTATATGTCCGTCCATGCCGGATATGCCCGCCGGCTGTCTTCGTCATGGGGCGTGTCGGCCGTGCTCAACTATGCGCACTGGAATCCGGGGATAAACGGCAGTGCCAACGCCGTGGGGCTGGACCTGGGGGCAACCTACCGCCTGCCGCTCAAGTCCGAAGGCGCCTACCTGGACGTGGCGCTCAAAGCGGCAGGATGGGGGGCAGTCATTGCCGATGAAGGCGACTATCGCCTGCCCGGCATCCTGGCGGCAGGTGCGATGTGGCACAGACCCCTTGCAAAGAACCATCAACTAAACTTAGGCGCGGAAGCCAACTACCGCTGTCTGGACGAACCGGGGTTGAGGGCCTCGGTAGGAGGTGAGTACGGCTACCGCGACTTCCTGTTCGTGCGTTGCGGCTATGCCTACTCCGGCCAGTACAGCCGGCTGAACAGCTATGCCACGGTGGGAGCCGGAGTGCTCCTGCTGTCCCGCGTGCAACTGGACTTCAGCTACCTGCTGGCCAGGAAGGAGAGCCCTTACAAAGACACGTATGCCATCGGGCTGAGCGTGCTTTTCTGAACGGACGATGCCCGGAGCCCCTCCGGTGCAGGACGGCGCCGCTCCCGCAGGGCGGATGCCGGATAGGGGAGGGGCCTTGAAGCGTGTGTGCCGGCGGGTACACACGCTTTTTGCTGTCATATTACCGGAATTTGCTGCCAATAGGTTATGAAATGTTGCTTTTATGCTGAAAAAAGTAACTGATTTGTTTGCTTGGTACGAAATTATCCATACCTTTGCAGCGTTTTAAAGTAAAACAGAAAGCAAAGATGATACAGAACTCTACATATATTCTGCTGTGCGGCATTATTATTCTGCTAAATAAAGATAGTGGAAGTGAGTGTCGTGCTTGACTATATGCAGGTTGGATGATATATGAAGCCTTTCTCACTTCCCGGTGTGAAAGGCTTTTTCGTTGTACATAACTTATAAATACAATAAACAAAATGAGTGACAGATTATTTGTTTTCGACACTACGCTTCGCGACGGCGAGCAGGTACCGGGGTGCCAGTTGAACACGGTGGAAAAGATTCAGGTGGCCAAGCAGTTGGAGCTTCTGGGCGTGGATGTCATAGAAGCGGGATTTCCCATATCGAGCCCGGGCGACTTCAATTCGGTGATTGAGATTTCAAAGGCAGTGACATGGCCTACCATCTGTGCCCTGACGCGTGCCGTGCAGAAGGATATCGACGTGGCAGCCGATGCCTTGCGCTATGCCAAGCACAAGCGCATCCATACGGGCATCGGCACTTCGGACTCGCACATCAAGTATAAGTTCAACTCCAATCGGGAGGAAATCATCGAGCGCGCAGTGGCGGCCGTGAAGTATGCGCGCCGCTTTGTGGACGACGTGGAGTTCTACGCCGAAGATGCGGGACGCACGGAGAACGAATACCTGGCCCGGGTCATCGAGGCGGTCATCAAGGCGGGCGCCACGGTGGTGAACATCCCCGACACGACGGGCTACTGCCTGCCGTCGGAATATGGCGACAAAATCAAATACCTGATGGAACACGTGGACGGCATCCACAACGCCATTATCTCCACCCACTGCCACAACGACCTGGGCATGGCCACGGCCAACACCATGGCGGGCGTGCTGAACGGAGCGCGGCAGGTGGAGGTGACCATCAACGGCATTGGCGAGCGGGCCGGCAACACCTCTTTGGAAGAGATTGCCATGATCATCAAGTGTCACAAGGACATAGACATCGAAACGAATATCAACACGCAGAAGATATACCCCACGAGCCGCATGGTGTCCAGCCTGATGAACATGCCCGTGCAGCCCAACAAGGCCATCGTGGGCCGCAACGCCTTTGCCCACTCGTCCGGCATTCACCAGGACGGCGTGCTGAAGAACGTGCAGACCTACGAAATCATCGACCCGCACGACGTGGGCATCGACGACAACTCCATCGTGCTCACCGCACGCAGCGGACGGGCCGCACTGAAGAACCGGCTGGCGGTGCTGGGCGTGAAGCTCGAACAGGAGAAGCTCGACAAGGTCTACGAAGAGTTCCTCAAGCTGGCCGACAAGAAGAAGGACATCAACGACGACGACATCCTCGTGCTGGCCGGTGCCGACCGCACGCAGAACCACCGCATCAAGCTGGAGTATCTCCAGGTGACCAGTGGCGTGGGTGTACGCTCCGTTGCCAGCCTCGGGCTGAACATTTCGGGCGAGAAGTTCGAAGCCGCCGCCAGCGGCAACGGACCGGTAGACGCCGCCATCAAGGCACTGAAGAAGATTATCGACCGCCACATGACGCTGAAGGAGTTCACCATCCAGGCCATCAGCAAGGGCAGCGACGACATGGGCAAGGTGCACATGCAGGTGGAGTACGACAACCACATCTACTACGGTTTCGGCGCCAACACCGACATCATTGCCGCGTCCGTCGAGGCCTACATCGACTGTATCAACAAGTTCAAGCTGTAAGCCGGAATGGTAATAATCTGATACAGAAACGACCGCACTCCGTCCCGCCATACGACTTAGCCTGCCTCAGGATATAGGAGAGGGTACCTCGGGATATAGGTGAGGGTACCTCAGGATATAGGTGAGACTACCTGAAAATACAGGTCGGTTTGGGTGAGGCGTAATGCCTTTATTGACAGGTGGTTGCGGCCGCGCCTGCCGATGCCTGCCGGAGGAGTGCCGGAATTAAGAATTTACTTTACATATAAACATAAGAAGATGAATACACTGTTTGATAAAATCTGGGACGCCCACGTGGTGCAGAAGGTGGAGGACGGCCCTACGCAACTTTACATTGACCGCCTCTACTGCCACGAGGTGACCAGTCCGCAGGCTTTCGAGGGACTCCGCGCACGCGGCCTCCGCTGCTTCCGTCCCGAAAAGATATTCTGCATGCCCGATCACAACACGCCGACGCACGACCAGGACAAGCCCATCGAGGACCCCGTGTCGCGCACGCAGGTAGATACCCTGGCCCGCAACGCCGAGGAATTCGGCCTGACACACTTCGGCATGATGAACCCCAAGAACGGTATCATCCATGTGGTGGGCCCCGAACGCGGACTGACGCTGCCGGGCATGACCATCGTGTGCGGCGATTCGCACACCTCGACCCACGGAGCCATGGGTGCCGTAGCCTTCGGCATCGGTACCAGTGAGGTGGAAATGGTGTTGGCCTCGCAGTGCATCCTCCAGACGCGGCCCAAGACGATGCGCATCACCGTGGACGGTCGCCTGGGCAAGGGGGTGACGGCCAAAGACCTGGCTCTCTACATGATGTCCCGCATGACCACCAGCGGCGCCACGGGCTACTTCGTGGAATATGCCGGCGAGGCCGTGCGCAGCCTGACGATGGAAGGCCGACTGACGCTGTGCAACCTCTCCATCGAGATGGGCGCACGCGGCGGCATGGTTGCTCCTGATGAAGTGACATTTGAGTATATAAAAGGTAGAGAGTATGCGCCGGAGGGCGACGAATGGGACAAGGCCGTGGCCTACTGGCAGACGCTGAAGAGCGACGCTGATGCCGTGTTCGACAAGGAAGTGCGCTTCGACGCTGCCGACATCGAGCCGATGCTGACCTACGGCACCAACCCCGGCATGGGCATGGGCATCACCGCCCACATTCCCACCACCGAGGGCATGGGCGAGGCGGCGCAGGCTTCGTTCCGCAAGTCGCTGGGCTACATGGGATTTGAGCCGGGCGAGTCGCTGCTGGGCAAGCCCGTGGACTATGTCTTCCTGGGTGCCTGCACCAACGGCCGCATCGAGGACTTCCGTGCCTTTGCCTCCATTGCCCGGGGCCGCAAGAAGGCGCCCCATGTGGTGGCGTGGCTGGTGCCCGGCTCGTGGATGGTCGATGCGCAGATACGCGAAGAGGGCCTGGACAAAGTGCTGGCCGAGGCGGGCTTCGAAATCCGCCAGCCGGGCTGCTCGGCCTGCCTGGCGATGAACGACGACAAGGTGCCCGCGGGCAAGTATGCCGTATCTACTTCGAACCGCAACTTCGAGGGACGCCAGGGACCCGGCTCGCGCACGCTGCTGGCCAGTCCGCTGACTGCCGCCGCAGCCGCCGTGACGGGAGTGATTACCGATCCGCGCGAGTTGCTGTAATGTTTTGCAGCCACAGATGACACAGACAGGACAGATTTGCACAGATTCTTTTATAATCTGTGGTTATCTGTTTCATCCGTGTCATCTGTGGTCAATCGATAACCCATAAACTACCGAATGACAATGAAACAGAAATTCAACATCATAACCTCCACCTGCGTTCCCCTTCCGCTGGAGAACGTGGATACCGACCAGATTATCCCCGCCCGTTTCCTCAAGGCGACTACCCGCGAGGAGAGTTTCTTCGGCGACAACCTCTTCCGCGACTGGCGCTACAACGCCGACGGCACACTGAACCGCGACTTCGTGCTGAACGACCCCACCTACGGCGGCTGCATCCTCGTGGCCGGCAAGAACTTCGGTTCGGGCTCCAGCCGCGAACACGCTGCCTGGGCCATCGCCGGCTACGGCTTCCGCGTGGTCATCTCCAGCTTCTTTGCAGACATCCACAAGAACAACGAGCTGAACAACTTCGTCCTGCCCGTGGTGGTGAGCGAAGACTTCCTGCAAGAGCTGTTTGCCAGCATCGCCGCTGACCCCAAGACCGAAGTGGAGGTGAACCTGCCCGCCCAGACGGTGACCAACAAGGCCACGGGCCGCACCGAAACCTTCGAAATCAACGCCTACAAGAAACATTGCCTCATGAACGGCCTGGACGACATCGACTTCCTGGTGGAGAATAAGGGGAAAATTGAAGCATGGGAGGATAACCACAGATGACACAGACGTGACAGATGGGCACAGATTATATATATAAGGAAGAAACCAACCGGATTATAGCTGCTTTCTACGAAGTGTATAATGCGTTGGGATATGGCTTCCTGGAGAAAGTCTATCAGAATGCTTTATATCAGGAACTGATAAGACGGGGATTCCGCTGTGAAGCGCAAAGACACATTGAGGTCTATTTTAAAGGGTGCAAAGTGGGTGACTATTTTCCCGATATCATTGTGAACGACCGTATCATTCTTGAATTGAAAACCGTCGAAGCGCTTTGTCCCGAACATGAGGCCCAGCTTATCAATTATCTGCGTTCAACGGAGATTGAGGTCGGTTTGCTTCTGAATTTCGGACTGCGCCCCCAAGTGTGCCGGCGTATCTTTACCAATGACCGTAAAAGCAATCTGTGTAAATCTGTTTAATCTGTGTAATCTGTGGTTTAAAAAACAAGAACTATGAACCATCCGAAAATAGAAATCATGGACACCACGCTGCGCGACGGCGAACAGACCAGCGGCGTGTCGTTCGTGCCCCACGAGAAGCTGATGATAGCCCGTCTGCTGCTTGAGGAGCTGAAGGTGGACCGCGTGGAGGTAGCTTCCGCCCGCGTGTCCGACGGCGAGGCCGACGCCGTGCGCATGATATGCGACTGGGCTGCCCGCCGCGGCCTGCTGCAGCGCGTGGAGGTGCTGGGCTTTGTAGACGGACATGCCTCGGTGGACTGGATACACGCCACGGGTTGCCGCGTCATCAACCTGCTGTGCAAGGGCTCGCTGAAGCACTGCACCTACCAGCTGAAGAAGACGCCCGAGGAGCACATCGCCGACATACGGGCCGTGGTGGACTATGCCGAAGGACTCGACATGGAGGTCAACGTCTACCTTGAGGACTGGAGCAACGGCATGAAGGACTCGCCCGACTACGTGTTCCAGCTGATGGATGCCCTGGCATCTGTCGGCATCCGCCGCTTCATGCTGCCCGACACGCTGGGCATCCTCAACCCCCTGCAGGTCATCGAGTACATGCGCAAGATGAAGAAGCGCTATCCGCAGGCTCACTTCGACTTCCACGCCCACAACGACTACGACCTGGCCGTGTCCAACGTGCTGGCCGCCGTGCTCAGTGGTTGCCGCGGACTGCATACCACCATCAACGGCCTGGGCGAGCGGGCGGGCAACGCACCGCTGGCCAGTGTGCAGGCCATCCTGAAGGACCACTTCAACGCCGTGACGGGCATCGACGAGAGCCGTCTGAACGAAGTGAGCCGCGTGGTGGAATCCTACTCTGGCATTGCCATCCCGGCCAACAAGCCCATCGTCGGCGAGAACGTCTTCACGCAGGTGGCGGGCGTGCATGCCGATGGCGACAACAAGCGCAACCTCTACTACAACGACCTCCTGCCCGAACGCTTCGGCCGTCGCCGCGAGTATGCCCTGGGCAAGAACTCCGGCAAGGCCAACATCCGCAAGAACCTGGAGGACCTGGGATTGCAGTTGGACGAAGAGGCCATGCGCAAGGTCACCGAGCGCATCATCGAACTGGGCGACAAGAAGGAACTTGTCACGCAGGAGGACCTGCCTTACATCGTCTCCGACGTCCTCAAGCACGACGTCCGCACCGAGCGTGTCAAGCTGAAGAGCTACATCGTCAACCTGGCGCACGGGCTGAAGCCGATGGCCACCATCAAGGTGGAAATCAACGGCAAGGAGTACGAGGAGAACAGCAGCGGCGACGGTCAGTACGACGCTTTCGTCCGCGCCCTGCGCAAGGTGTACAAGGGCACGCTGGGACGCCGTTTCCCCATGCTGACCAACTACGCCGTCAGCATCCCGCCCGGCGGGCGCACGGACGCTTTCGTGCAGACGGTCATCACGTGGAGCTTCGACGACAAGGTGTTCCGCACGCGCGGCCTCGATGCCGACCAGACGGAAGCGGCCATCAAGGCTACGATGAAGATGCTGAACCTCATCGAAGACGGATACGACGCACAGAATTAACGTGCCTCTGTGCATGGAATGTCGGACGGTTTTGTAACTTTGCCCGCCGGCAGGCAGGTGATTAGTCTTCCTGCAGGCAGACGGTCGGTTTTCCCGCAGGCAGACAGTCGGTCTTCCCGCAGGCAGACAATCGGTTTTCCCGCAGGCGGATTGAAGGGCTTCCCGCAGGCATAGTATAATAAGGTATATGAAGAAACTGAAATTGAAATCCTGGCAGCGTTATGCGCTGGTTTTCGTACTCCTGTTGGCCGTTAACGTCATCCTGCGTTGGATAAGCCCCGATGAAGAATGGAAGGACGGCAATCTGCTGGTGAACCTCGTGGTGACGGCTCTGTTGACAGCCGGCTTCATTGCAGGCGACCGCCGGCACCTCAAGAACAAGAGATATAAAGATAAGGTAGAAGAACTATTAAAGAATAAGGAATAAACGAAATGGAACTGAAAGTAGCAGTATTGGCCGGTGACGGTATCGGCCCCGAAATATCCGCCGTAGGTGTGGATGTAATGACCGCCGTGTGTGAGAAGTTCGGACATAAGGTCTCGTATGAATACGCCATCTGCGGCGCGCACGCCATCGACGAGGTGGGTGACCCCTTCCCCGAAGAGACGTATCAGGTATGCAAGAATGCCGACGCCGTCCTCTTCTCCGCCGTGGGCGACCCCAAGTTTGACAACGACCCTACGGCCAAGGTGCGCCCCGAGCAGGGACTGCTGACCATGCGCAAACGGCTGGGACTCTTTGCCAACATCCGCCCGGTGCAGACCTTCAAGTGCCTGCTCCACAAGTCGCCCCTGCGCGCCGAGCTGGTGGAGGGCGCCGACTTCCTCTGCATCCGCGAGCTGACCGGCGGCATGTACTTCGGCGAGAAGTATCAGGACAACGACAAGGCGTGGGACACGAACTACTACACCCGTCCCGAGGTGGAGCGCATCCTGCGCGTCGGTTTCGAGTACGCCATGAAGCGCCGCAAGCACCTGACGGTGGTGGACAAGGCCAACGTGCTGGCTTCCTCCCGCCTCTGGCGCCAGATTGCCCAGGAGATGGCTCCGCAATATCCCGAGGTGACGACCGACTACATGTTTGTGGACAACGCCGCCATGAAGATGATTCAGGAACCCCGTTTCTTCGACGTGATGGTAACCGAGAACACCTTTGGCGACATCCTCACCGACGAAGGCTCCGTCATCAGCGGCTCCATGGGCCTGCTCCCCTCGGCCTCCACGGGCGAGAGCACGCCGGTCTTCGAGCCCATCCACGGCTCGTGGCCGCAGGCCAAGGGGCTGAACATCGCCAATCCGCTGGCCCAAGTCCTCTCCGTAGCCATGCTTTTCGAGTATTTTGACCTGAAGGAAGAGGGCGCGCTCATCCGCCGTGCCGTCGATGCCTCGCTCGATGCCAATGTCCGTACGCCCGAAATCCAGGTGGAAGGCGGCGCCAGGTACGGTACGAAGGAAATTGGCACTTGGCTGGTGGATTACATCCGTAATCAGGCCTGATCCAGTCCCTTCCAAGGTGCTTGTAGAGAGGTACTTCTGTCCGGTATTGGTGGGGAACTCCATCCGCGTGTTTCCCACCGCCGGAACAGCGAAAAAAAGAAAAAGATGACATATTTTTGTTTTTTCGTCCTAAAACTTTGCTATTATTAAAAATGTCTCTATTTTTGCAACATATTTTGTGATGTTAAAAATACGCTGATAGATGAACAAAAATGAGGAATAAAAACTCTGGCACAGACAAGCATTTGGCTATAAAATTGATTATGCATAGCGCAGTGTTCTTTTTGTTTTGTTTGCTTCCTATAAAAGGATGGAGCCAAACAGAATCGGCAGCTGTAAATGCTTTAGTGGAGATGGGTTTTGAGAATGTTGCTTGTTCAGACGAGGCTGACGAACGTGTGTACGTGTTGCAGAATTCGACCTATCGTTTAAACGGGGTCGGAATTGGTAAGGCTGTAGATGTTATACAGAAAATGGGCTTACCAGACAAGAAAGTATGTCGAATTATAGTTCTGGATAACAATATACCTCAGATTTCTCTTTGTTATCATCCGATAATAGGTGATACTGTGCCGGAGGTTGAGCGTAGGGATTGGAATGTTAGCTATGATTTGGGCGATTCTTGGAATGCTGTACGCAAAGTGAAGAAAAAAAATAGTTCTTTGTTTAAGGTTGATGTGTTGGTGTATCCCCAATTATCATTTAAAAACATGATAATAACTCAAATTTACCAAGCCTTGTTTGATTTAAGTCCGGCGGTGGAAGTATCTTTTTGGAAAGGGATGAAACTTACAGGACAAGTTGTGATTCCTGTCTATAACGATGGTTATGGGGTGTTGGAAGAAAAAGTTCATCCTGGTCATGTGACGGTTTCACAAAGTTTTCGACTGCCATATAATATCTTTGGAAAATTAACTGCGGGTTTTTTTAATGCTTATCAATATGGCGTTGACTTGAATTTGACTTATCGTTTTAAGGATGAGCGTTTTTCGTTATTGGGCCGATTGGGGGTTACAGGAATGGGGTATTGGGATGGCTTTACGTTTCATTATGATCCCACTATGACATTGACATGGACTATGGGAGGAAGTTTTTATTGGCCTTTGTATAATACCCAGTTTAATTTGAAATTGGAACAGTATTTGCTAAAAGAAGTAGGCGTGAAGTTTGAGGTGATGCGTCATTTCCGTTATTGCACAATTGGATTCTATGCGGTAAAGGCGAAGAACGTAAATATTAATGGCGGGTGGCGTTTTCAAGTTGCTTTGCCGCCCTATAAATATAAACGAATTAAAAAATGGCCACGGATTATGCCTTCTAATAACTTTGGCCTCATGTATAATGCAGGTAATGAGCAAGAGTATTATAAACAATATAAAGCGGAAGCGAGCGATAATATAATGAAAGAAAATAGTTTTAATCCATATTTTATTAAGTCTGAATTGTTAAATTATTAATTATTTATTGAGATGAAAAAAATGAAATTCTTGAGCGGCATTGGTGCTATGTTCGCATTGGCCGTGGTAGCTTTAGCTACAACTCTTACTTCTTGCGAGAAAGAGGATTTCAATGTCAGTTTTGAACCGATTAATGCGCAGGCTGAAATTAGGCCGGTAGTGCTTTATGTAGATGCTAATTCTACTACAAATGTAACAGGAGATGCTAACATTACTTATGACCCAGAGGGACCGATTTTTACTGGTAGTCCTAGTTTGAGTGCAAAGGTAATTACAGTTACTGCTACTTATAAAGGTATAAAAGGCGAGGCTAAGGTGAATGTGCCTGCTTTGCAAGCCGGTCAGTATCTCACTTTGAGTACAACAATTATTTTGCAAGCAGCAGCTCCTGGTCCTGAAGAACCTGTGAATGCAAAAGCTGAAGTAAATCCTACTGTGCTTTATATTGCTGATGGGGTTACTACTGATGTTACGGACAAGGCTGAACTCGTATTTGAACCTGCAAATGATGGTAAGTTTGAGGGAGAACCGGAGTTGGCGGCTACAACATCTAAGATAACTGCTACTTATGCAGGTGAGTCGGCAACAATTACGGTGGATGTTCCTTCTTTGTTAGCTGGACAAGTTGCGACCATGTCTCCGACTATTGTTCTGCAAAAGAAGAGTGAGGTAATTAATGCAAAGGCAGAAATCCGGCCAATTGTACTTTATTTGACTAATAATGTAGTGCTGGATGTTACTGCTCTTTCTGATTGTGAAATTGAGTATGATCCTGCTAGTGTGTTTGAAGGTACACCGAGCTTGGAAGGAACGACTTCTAAGGTAACTGCTACTTATAAAGGCATTTCTTCAACGGTGTCTGTGAATGTTCCTGCCTTGGCTGCTGGCCAATATGTAACTTTGACTCCGACACTGCTTCTGGTAGCAGAAGAAGAAGAACCGGGAGGAGAAGATGACCCCAGCTTTATGATTGTTCCGGTTACTAAGGTTACAACGACGTCTACAACATCTGAGGATGCGGAAACAAATGTGACAGATTTCTGGTGGAATATAGATGCAACATATGTCATTAAAGAGGGTACTGAAATCTGTGATTACGATATTACAGGCCTTAGTGATGATGAGCAGAGTTTCATAGAAGATTTCGTTTCTACTTTGAGTAAAACTTATAAGGAAACAAAAACGGTTGTACAGGTTCCTCTTTATTCTCATTCTATGACAAAAGCGAGTGTTACATATACGATTGTGACAACTGATTATGAGTTCTATCGTATGACTACTACTGCTACACGTGCTTCTCAATATGAGAAAATTGCAACTGTGACGACGAAGGGCTATTCTACATCAGTACTCACGGTTGAGACAAATTTGCAGATTCCGGGACATGGTGCGCCTTCTCACTACGGACATGGATACGATCACAGTCATGGTCATGGTAGTGGTAATGCCGGTGGTGGTATAGTAATTCCTGATTAATTAAGGTCTTGTCAAGTTATTTTTTAAATCGAGAGAACATGAAAAGTAAATTTATAATAGCTTCATTGTTGCTTGCTGGTGCATGTTTGACAGTGAACGCACAAGAAAAAGAAAAATATTATACCGAGAAGGCTACGGATAATATTTTTGTGGGTGTGGGCATCGGAGGTATGTCTGTTTTCAACGGTGGAATGAACACGCCAACTTTTAATTTCAATATCTCACTTGGTAAGTATTTTACTCCGGTATGGGGAATACGTGGTCAAGTAGGTGGGTTATGGCAAAGCCTGGATGCGCAAGATAATGGCTATTCAGCTTATTGTGTAAAGGCTGGAGAGGTAAATTTGGATGCTATGTTAAATCTGATTAACCTTTTTGCGGCTTATGATCCTGACCGTAAAATTGATTTCTATCTCTTTGGTGGTCCTACCATGAATATTTCTAGAGGAGTAAATACTTCTATTGTTTTTGATGGTAACAATAATAACCAGACAATCTATTCTTACGAAAGAAAGGGTGTGAAAGCTCGTTTTGGTGCAACGGTTGGTTTAGGTTTGGCTTATAATGTAACTGAAAAATGGGCTGTAAATCTTGAAGGCCGTGTAGGTGTTACTCCTTCTATTTTTGGTGATGCAAGTGATTGCCGCAAGGCTGAAGCTACTGGCCGTTTGACGATTGGTGCTGCTTATACCTTCGGTGGTAAGAAGTTTGTGTCTACTGCTGCTAAGGTTGATCAGAATGCTATCAACGATGAAATCAACAAGTACAGAAGCGAATTGGCTCAGGCTCAGGCTGATTTGGCTAATACGAAGAACGCTTTGGCTAATGCAAAGGCTGAGACGAAGGAAGTTGTTAAGGAAGTTCAGGTTGCCGGTCCTCGTGCTATCTTCTTCAAGATTGGTAGCGCTAAGATTGATGACTACGGCAAGGTTAACATCCAGTTGGCTGCCAAGATTCTGAAGGCTAATCCGGACAAGAAGTAAGATAAGGCTACTGGTAGTTCTTCATTCAACCAGAAGTTGTCTGAAAAGCGTGCACAGGCTGTTTACGATGCTTTGATTGCTGAAGGCGTAGATGGCAACCAGCTTGAACTTGTAGGCTTCGGTGGTACTGACAACATGTTCGGTAAGAACTATCTGAACCGTGTAGTAATCCTGGAATAATTGAACTGATATATTCCTGACTGATGAAAGGGTGTTTGAGAAATCAGACACCCTTTTATTGTTTAATTATGGTCGGGATATCAAATAATAATCGTAATTTTGCCGCTCGTTATGAGTAGGATAATTGCGATAGATTATGGACGGAAGCGCTCGGGAGTGGCTGTGACCGATACCTTGCAATTGATTGCCAATGGCTTGAGTACTGTGCCGACGCATCAATTGTTGACCTTTATTTTGGACTATGTAGCCAAAGAGCAGGTTGAGCGTATTTTGATAGGCCTTCCTAAACAGATGAACAATGAGCTTTCTGAGAGTATGAAATACATTGAGCCTTTTGTCCGGTCCTTGAAGAAGAGACTTCCGGAGATGCCTGTCGAATATGTTGACGAGCGTTTTACCTCCGTGCTGGCTCATCGGGCTATGCTCGAAGCCGGTTTGCGTAAAAAGGCAAGGCAGGACAAGGCTTTGGTTGATGAAATCAGTGCGACAATTATCTTGCAGTCTTATTTGGAAAACAGAAAGTATTCTGGACTTTAGTTTTATTTTTAAATTATTAGTGGTGCGATAAAAATTACATCACTGTAGTTAAACGATTAATTTTAAATCAAATATAAGCGTTCATTGATTTTTTGATTTGAAAATGATT
>NZ_CASFWU010000052.1 GCF_949298305.1 uncultured Bacteroides sp.
GCCAGCCACTTCGTACAGCGTACCCCCCGCACCGAACGTCAGGCTCCCGCACCGCGGCCCGTCCTGCTGCCGGCTTCCCTCATTGCACTTATCGGACAGCTGTCCGTCTCCGACGATTTTTATCAGACTACTTCCTATTCACCCTACATCGAGTCGCTGCACGGTGACTACATTGCCCGTGCCTCGGGATTAAGGGCCCCTCCCAGCCTTCTTGCATAATAGTTTCAGTGTGCACCCACACATTGCAACCCGGTTGCAGCCTCCGGTCATTACCTTTACAGCCGGAAGCCGTACTAACATTATTTGCAAGAACTTAATCCATCTATATCAATGAAGAAACTGATATTTCTGGGAGTCCTCGTCGCACTGTCGCTGGGCTCCTGCCAGAACCGGTCCGCCCACGACCACGACGGACACAACCACGAGACCGAGAACCACGACCACGAAGCCGAACTCCACGAAGGACACGACCACGACGGCCATAACCACGAAGCCGAAGAGGGACACAGCGCCGGCAGCGGCGAAATTGTCCTTCCGCCGGCCAAAGCCCAGGCGGCAGGCGTAGAGGTAGGCACAGTGGAACCCGGCACCTTCTGCCAGGTCATCAAGACCAGCGGACAGGTACTGGCCGCACAGGGCGATGAAAGCGTAGCCGTTGCCACCGTGGCCGGCATCGTATCGTTCCGCAACAAGGTAGTCGAAGGAATGCAGGTGGGCAAGGGCAGTCCGCTGCTCACCCTCTCGTCACAGAACATGTCCGAAGGCGACCCCGTGCAGAAAGCCCGCATCGCCTACGAAGTCAGCAAGAAAGAATACGAGCGCATGAAGGCGCTGGTGGCCAGCAAGATTGTTTCCGAGAAGGAATTTGCCCAGGCCGAACAGGCGTACGAGAACGCCCGCATCAGCTACGAGGCCGTTGCCCGTAACCATACGCCGCAGGGGCAGACCGTCACCGCCCCCATCGGCGGCTACGTCAAGAGCCTGCTGGTGAAGGAGGGCGACTACGTCAGCGTGGGCCAGCCGCTGGTCAGCATCACGCAAAACCGCCGTCTCTTCCTCCGTGCCGACGTGTCCGAGAAGTACTACAATGCCCTGTCCTCCGTTACTTCGGCCAACTTCTGCACGCCCTATAATAATAAGGTATATGCGCTGAAAGACCTGGGCGGACGTCTGCTGTCTTACGGCAAAGCTTCGGGCGAAGGCAGCTATTACGTGCCCGTCACCTTCGAGTTCGACAACAAGGGCGACGTTGTACCCGGTTCCTTTGTCGAAATCTACCTGCTCACTACGCCGATGGAAGGCGTCATCAGCGTTCCCCGCTCGGCCCTGACCGAGGAGCAGGGCAGCTTCTTCGTCTATCTGCAACTGGACGAGGAGTGCTACCGCAAGCAGCTTGTCACCCTGGGAGCCGACAACGGGCAGCGCGTGCAGGTGCTCTCCGGCCTGAAGGCGGGCGACCGCCTGGTGACCCGCGGCGCCTACCAGGTGAAACTGGCCGGAGCGACGAATGCGATACCGGCACACAGCCATGAACACTAAGGGGCCTCACCCCCGACCCCTCTCCCGAAGAGAGGGGAGAAAGAAAGATACAATGATATAAGACTCCTACCCCCCTCTCCTCCGGGAGAGGGGACGGGGGTGAGGCTTAGATTATGCTCAACAAAATCATACACTTCTCCCTTCAGAACCGCATCCTGGTGCTTGTCGCCTCGGTGCTGTTGCTCGTGGGCGGCACCTACACCGCCCTGCATACGGAAGTGGACGTGTTCCCCGACCTGACGGCGCCCACCGTGGTGGTGATGACCGAAGCCAACGGCATGGCTGCCGAAGAGGTGGAACAGCTCGTCACCTTCCCCATCGAAACCGCCGTCAACGGCGCCACACACGTACGCCGCGTCCGCTCCTCGTCCACCCACAGCTTCTCCGTGGTCTGGGTCGAGTTCGACTGGGACACGGACATCTACCTGGCCCGCCAGATTGTCAGCGAAAAGCTCTCGCTCGTGGCCGAAGAACTGCCTGCCGGCGTGGGCAAGCCCACACTGGGCCCGCAGTCGTCCATCCTGGGCGAGATGATGATTGTCGGCCTCACCGCCGACTCCACCTCCATGCTCGACCTGCGCACGCTGGCCGACTGGACCATCCGTCCGCGCCTGCTCTCCACAGGCGGCGTGGCTCAGGTGGCCGTGCTGGGAGGCGACATCAAGGAATACCAGATACAGCTCGACCCCGAGCGGATGCGCCACTACGGCGTCACGCTGGGACAGGTGCTCGGCGCCACCCGCGGCATGAACCTGAACGCCAACGGTGGTGTCATCTACGAATACGGCAACGAGTACATCGTCCGCGGCCTGACCGCCACGACCGATACGGAGCTGCTGGGGAAAACCGTTGTCAAGGGACAAGGAGACGAGGCTACAGGCAACAAGGCCCTTGTCAACTCGTCAACTCGTCAACTCGTCAACTCCCCCCTCCCCATTCTGCTGGAAGACGTGGCCGACGTGCGCATCGGCGCCCAGACGCCCAAGCTGGGCCTGGCCTCGGAACGCGCCAAGCCCGCCGTGCTGCTCACCGTGACCAAGCAGCCCGCCACCAGCACCCTGGAACTGACCGCCAAGCTGGAAGCCTCGCTGAAGGACTTGCAGAAGAACCTGCCGCCGGACGTACACGTCTCCACCGACATCTTCCGCCAGAGCCGCTTCATCGAAAGCTCCATCGGCAACGTGCAGAAGTCGCTCGTCGAGGGCGGCATCTTCGTGGTCATCGTGCTGTTCCTCTTCCTGGCCAACGTGCGGACCACGCTCATCTCGCTCGTCACCCTGCCCCTGTCGCTCGTCGTCTCCGTGCTGGTGCTGCACTACATGGGACTGACCATCAACACCATGAGCTTGGGTGGTATGGCCATTGCCATCGGTTCGCTGGTCGATGACGCCATCGTCGACGTGGAGAACGTCTGGCGCCGCCTGCACGAAAACCGCCTGTTGCCGCCCGACCGCCGCCTGCCCATCCTGCAGGTGGTGTTCAACGCTTCGCGCGAGGTGCGTATGCCCATCCTCAACTCCACGCTCATCATCGTGGTCAGCTTCGTGCCCCTGTTCTTCCTGAGCGGCATGGAGGGACGCATGCTGGTGCCGCTGGGCATCGCCTTCATCACTGCCCTGGCCGCATCCACCGTTGTGGCACTGACGCTGACGCCCGTGCTCTGCTCGTACCTGCTGAAGAGTAAAGAAGATAAACAACAAGAACAGACCCAAAATCTGCCCGCATCCTCACCCGAGGTCTGCCCGCAGGCAGACACCCAGTCTTCCCGCAGGCAGACACCCGGTCTTCCCGCAGGCAAACACCCGGTCTCCCCGCAGGCAGATTTATCCCCCTCCGGAAGTACCTGTGGGGCCGATTCGGGCGACTCTGCCGTGGCCCGCACGCTGAAGAAGGCATACGGAGCGCTGCTTGAAAAAGCATTACATCACAAGCGTGCCGTACTGGGCTGCACCATCGCCCTCTTCGCCGTCGCCCTGGGCTTGTTCTTCACGCTGGGACGCTCGTTCCTGCCGCCGTTCAACGAAGGGTCGTTCACCATCAACGTCTCCTCCCTGCCGGGCATCTCGCTGGAAGAGAGCGACGCCATCGGGCGCCGCGCCGAGGAACTGCTGCTCACCATCCCCGAGATACAGACCGTGGCCCGCAAGACCGGCCGCGCCGAACTGGACGAACACTCGCGGGGCGTGAACGGGTCGGAGATTGAGGCGCCCTTCGAGCTGAAAGACCGGCCGCGCAGCGAAGTCGTGGCGGAAGTTCGCGAAAAGTTAGGCAGCATCGTCGGAGCCAACATCGAGATAGGCCAGCCCATCAGCCACCGCATCGACGCCATGCTCAGCGGTACGAAAGCCAACATCGCCATCAAGCTCTTCGGCGACGACCTGAACCGCATGTTCAGCCTCGCCGGCGAAATCAGGGACAAGATACAGGACGTGGAGGGCGTGGCCGACCTCACCGTGGAACAGCAG
The DNA here is from genome assembly GCF_949298305.1 of uncultured Bacteroides sp. GTDB lineage: Bacteria > Bacteroidota > Bacteroidia > Bacteroidales > Bacteroidaceae > Bacteroides. The sequence continues at coordinate 4,005 of NZ_CASFWU010000052.1, forward strand.
ATAGAGCGCCCGCAGCTGACGCTGACGCCCCGCCGCGAGATGCTGGCACGCTATGGCATCACCCTGCCCCAGTTTGCCGAGTACGTCAACGCCTGCCTGGCGGGCGAAGCCGTTTCGCAGGTCTACGAACAGGGCAAGTCGTTCAACCTGACCGTACGCATGCGTGATGACTTGCGCGACCAGGCACAGAAGATAGGCAACCTGATGATTGACACCGGCGACGGACTGCAAATACCGCTCAACTACGTGGCCGACATCCGCTCCACCATGGGACCGAACACCATCAGCCGCGAGAACGTGAAGCGTAAAATCGTCATCTCGGCCAACGTGGCCGACCGCGACCTGCGCTCCGTAGTGAACGACATCCAGGAACGCATCGACACCCAAATTCAACTGCCCGAAGGCTACCACGTAGAGTACGGCGGCCAGTTTGAGAGCGAACAGGCGGCCAGCCGCACACTGCTGCTGACGTCGTTCATGTCCATCGTGGTCATCTTCCTGCTGCTCTACCACGAGTTCCGCAGCACGAAGGAGAGTGCCATCATCCTCATCAACCTGCCGCTGGCTCTCATCGGCGGCGTCTTCGCCCTGCTGCTGACCACGGGCGAGGTGAGCATCCCCGCCATCATCGGCTTCATCTCGCTGTTCGGCATCGCCACGCGCAACGGCATGCTGCTCATCAGCCACTACAACCACCTGCAACGTGAAGAAGGCTATGGCATCTACGACAGCGTCCTGCGCGGTTCGCTCGACCGTCTGAACCCCATCCTGATGACAGCCCTCAGCAGTGCCCTGGCCCTTATTCCGTTGGCTTTGGGCGGCGACCTGCCCGGCAACGAGATACAAAGCCCGATGGCCAAAGTCATCCTGGGCGGTCTGCTGACCTCAACGTTCCTCAACGGATTCATCATCCCCATCGTTTATCTGCTAATACACACCAAGAAAGAATGAAAAAGACAGGAATAATCTGTGCGTTCCTCACCCTGACGGTGGGGACGCATGCACAAAACAGCATTGATACCATCCTCCAGCAGGTCGAGGCCAACAATAAGGAATTGCAGGCCAACGCACAGAATGTAAACGCCCAGAAACTGGAGAACCGCACAGCCAACAATCTGGCCAATCCGACCTTGTCGTACGCCCATCTGTGGGACTCGGACGACAAGAACATCACCGTGGGCGAAATGGTCATCGCACAGAGTTTCGACTTCCCGTCGCTCTACGTCACCCGTGCCCGCATGAACCGCTACAAGGCTCAGTCGCTCGACGCCCAGGCGCTTGCCCTGCGCCAGAACATTCTGCTGCAAGCACAGGAAGCCTGCCTCGACATCATCATGCTGACCCGCCAGCAGTCGCTCCTCGACGAGCGTCTGAAGAACGCCGAAGAACTGGCAGCCTTCTACAAGAAACGTCTGGAAACCGGTGATGCCAACTCGCTGGAAACTAACAAAATCAATCTGGAACTGCTGAACGTGCGCACCGAAGCCCGCATGAACCGTACGGCCTTGGAGAACAAGCTGCGCGAACTGACTGCCCTCAACGGCAACCAGCCGCTCGTCCCCGGCCGTCCTTTGGCCGAAGGAACTGCCGCGCCTCATGCGCTCAACCTGGGGCTTACCGATTATCCCGATGTCCCCCTGCCTGCCGACTTCGGTCCCTTGTGCGACGAGCTGCTGGCTTCCGACCCCACTCTGCTTGCCTTGCAGAACGATGGCGAGGCTGCACGCCACCAGCTTTCCGTCAGCCGTCAGGGCTGGTTGCCCGACCTGGAACTGGGTTATCGCCGCAATACCGAAAGCAGGCATCCGCTCAACGGCATTGTGGTAGGCTTTTCCTTTCCCATCTTCCAGAACCACGGGAAGGTCAAGATGGCACGCTCGCAACTGCAAAGCATCGACTACCGGAAGGAGAATGCCCGTCTGAACGCTTCTACCGCCTTGTGGCAGCTCTACGAAGAAGCCTCCAACCTGCAAGCCTCCATACGCGAGTACACCGAAACCTTCGGCCGCCAGCAAGACTTGCACCTGTTGCGCCAGGCACTCGAAGGCGGACAAATCAGCATGATAGAGTACTTCGTAGAAGTATCGGTCGTCTACCAAAGCCAGGCCAACCTGCTGCAACTGGAGAACCAGTACCAGAAGGTGATGGCACAAATCTACAAAAGCCGGTTATAAGCACAAAGGGGCTGTCTCAAGCTGACATTACATTCGGATGCTTCTTTTCCATCTGGAGACAGCCCCTTTGAGCTTACAAAACTTTTGGGAATGAACAGGAGAGAGTTTCCCAAATTTCGCATATAATAAAGGCCAGTAAATAAATAATCTATAAAAATCGGCCCGGCAAGAAGAAGGATTGAAGGAAAAAAACTACATTTGTCACTTGTAAGGCTGCTACCGGACAGTCTTTTTGCAACGCTTCTGCCACGGCACAACGCCACACCATTTTGTTAACACCTTAAATACTATTCAATTATGAAAAGAAGCCAACAACTGCTGCTCTGTTCAGGGTTACTGTCAATACCTTTCTTCAACGGAATCCAGGCAGCGGAAAAGCCCTCGAAACCCAACATAATCTTCATTCTTTGTGACGACATGGGATATGGCGACCTGGGTTGCTACGGACAGAAGTACATCCAAACCCCTCACCTGGACCGCATGGCTCAGGAAGGAATGCGCTTCACGCAGGCCTACGCCGGAAGTCCCGTCAGCGCGCCCTCGCGCGCCTCGCTGATGACCGGACAACACACCGGACACTGCCACGTGCGGGGCAACAAGGAATACTGGACCAACGTACCCACCATGAAGTATGGAGACAACGACGAATATACCGTGGTAGGACAGGAGCCCTACGACCCGGGACACATCATCCTGCCCGAAATCATGCAGAAGAACGGCTACACCACGGGCATGTTCGGCAAGTGGGCGGGCGGCTACGAAGGCTCGTGCTCCACGCCCGACAAGCGCGGCATTGACGAATACTTCGGCTTCATCTGCCAGTTCCAGGCCCACCTGTACTACCCCAACTTCCTGAACCGTTACAGCAAGTCGAAGGGAGACACCGCCACCATCCGCGTCGTCATGGACGAGAACATCCAATATCCCATGTACGGCGACGACTACAAGAAGCGCCCGCAATACTCCGCCGACCTCATCCACCGGGAGGCCCTGAAATGGCTGGACGCGCAGGACGGCGAGCAGCCCTTCTACGGCTTCTTCACCTACACCCTGCCCCATGCCGAACTGGCCCAGCCCAACGACTCCATCCTGAAGCATTACAAACGGCAGTTCTTCACCGACAAGACCTGGGGAGGCAGCGAGGGTTCGCGCTACAACCCCGTCGTACACACCCATGCCGAGTTTGCCGGCATGATTACCCGCCTGGATGCCTACGTGGGTGAGATACTGGCCAAGCTGAAGGAGAAGGGACTGGACAAAAACACGCTGGTCATCTTCAGCAGTGACAACGGCCCTCACGAAGAAGGAGGAGCCGACCCCGCTTTCTTCGGACGCGACGGCAAGCTGCGCGGACTGAAGCGCCAGTGCTACGAAGGCGGCATCCGCATCCCGTTCATCGCCTGGTGGCCGGAACACGTGCCCGCCGGCAGCGTCAACGACCACCAGTTGGCCTTCTACGACATCATGCCTACCTTCTGCGAACTGGTGGGCGACAAGAAGTTCCCCAAAAAGTACCTGAACAAGAAGCTGGAAGGCGACTGCTTTGACGGCATCTCCTTCGCTCCCACCCTGCTGGGCCATGAAGAGGCACAGCAGAAGCACGACTTCCTGTACTGGGAATTCCACGAGACCGACCAGATTGGCGTACGCACAGGCGACTGGAAGCTGGTGGTGAAAGGCGGAAAGCCCCACCTCTACAACCTGGCGGAAGACATACACGAGGACAACGACGTGGCCGCGCAGCACCCTGACATCGTGCAGCAGCTGACGGACATCATCCGCCGCGAGCACCGTCCCAGCGAGCTTTTCCAGGTGACGTTGCCCCAATAAAACCCCAAGACATTCTATTACTAACCTAATATTCTACATTATGACTCAAAGAAAAAAACTGTTCCGCAGGCAGGCAGCCCTCTGGGCACTGGCCTTTCCCTTGGCCTGCCCGCCGGCAGCCGCGCCTCTCTTTGCGGAAAGCCTGCCGGCGGTAGAAGCCCGTCAGGAGCAACCAGTCACCGTAACCGGAGCCGTCATGCTGAACCCGACAACGGTTGAGATTCTCTTCTCCAACTCCCAGCGAATGACCCTCGACTTCTACGGCGAAAACATCGTGCGCCTGTTCCAGGACAACCGGGGAGGCATTGTGCGCGACCCGCAGGCCTCGCCCGAAGCCCAAATCCTCGTGGACAATCCACGCAGAGACCCCGGACAGTTGCTGCTGGACGACGGAGCCGGCACCGTCACCATCGAGACAGGCCGCATCCGCCTCAGCATCGACAAGCAGACCACCCGCTTCACCCTGACGGACAAGCAGCGCAACCGCGTCGTGGCCGAGTCTGCCGCACCCATTGACTTCCAGGAGAAGCAGGTGACTCTGACCCTGAAGGAAAGCCCCGACGAATACTTCTACGGAGGCGGTGTGCAGAACGGACGCTTCTCCCACAAAGGCAAAGCCATCCAGATAGTCAACACCAACCAGTGGACCGACGGAGGCGTGGCCTCGCCCACCCCCTACTACTGGTCTACGGGCGGCTACGGCGTGATGTGGCACACCTTTGCGCCCGGCAAGTACGACTTCGGCGCCGCCGAGGCGGGCAAGGTGAGCCTGACCCACGACACCTACTACCTGGACCTCTTCCTCATGGTGGACGAGACGCCGGTGGAACTGCTCAACGACTTCTACCAACTGACGGGACACCCCGTGCTCATCCCCAAATTCGGCTTCTACGAAGGCCACCTCAACGCCTACAACCGCGACTACTGGAAGGAAGACCCCGACAAGGGCATCCTCTTTGAGGACGGAAAGAAGTACAAGGAGAGCCAGAAGGACAACGGCGGCACCAAAGAGTCTCTCAACGGCGAAAAGGACAACTACCAGTTCTCCGCCCGCGCCGTCATAGACCGCTACAACGCCCACGACATGCCCCTGGGGTGGCTGCTGCCCAACGACGGCTACGGAGCCGGCTACGGACAGACCGGCACCCTGGACGGCAACATACAGAACCTGAAGGAACTGGGCGACTATGCCCGCAGCAAAGGCGTGGAGATTGGCCTCTGGACACAGTCGGACCTCCACCCCAAAGAAGGCATCGAGGCCCTGCTGCAGCGTGACATCGTGAAGGAAGTGCGCGACGCCGGCGTCCGCGTGCTCAAGACCGACGTGGCCTGGGTAGGCGCCGGCTACTCGTTCGGACTGAACGGCGTGGCCGACGTGGCACAAATCATGCCCTACTACGGCAACAACGCCCGCCCCTTCATCATCTCGCTGGACGGATGGGCAGGAACCCAGCGTTACGCAGGCATCTGGTCCGGCGACCAGACCGGAGGCGAATGGGAGTACATCCGTTTCCACATCCCCACCTACATCGGCTCCGGACTCTCCGGACAGCCCAACATCACTTCGGACATGGACGGCATCTTCGGCGGACAGAACGTACCGGTGAATGTGCGCGACTTCCAGTGGAAGACCTTCACGCCCATGCAGCTGAACATGGACGGCTGGGGATCCAACCCCAAATACCCGCACATACTGGGTGAACCGGCCGCCTCCATCAACCGCATGTACCTGAAGATGAAGTCGGAATTCATGCCCTACGCATACAGCATTGCCTACGAGGCCATCGACGGCAAGCCCATGATACGCGCCATGTTCCTGGACTATCCCAGCACCTATACCCTGGGCAGCGCCACGCGCTACCAGTTCCTCTACGGTCCCTACGTGCTGGTGGCACCCGTCTACCAGAACACCCGCGCCGACGAGCAGGGCAACGACCAGCGCGACGGCATCTACCTGCCCGAAGGCAACTGGATAGACTACTTCAGCGGCGACCTCTACACCGGCGGACGCATCATCAACAATTTCGACGCGCCCCTCTGGAAGCTGCCCGTATTCATCCGCCAGGGAGCCATCCTGCCCCTGACCGCCGCCCACAACAACGTGGCCGAGATGGACAAGCACACCCGCACCTACGAATTCTATCCGCTGGGCACCACCGAGTTCACCGAATATGACGACGACGGCACCACCGAAGCCTACCGCTACGGCGCAAGCAGCCGCACCCACATTCTTTCCACGCTGGAAGGAGACGAACTGCAGATAGAAATAAAGCCGACGCAGGGCAGCTTCGAGGGCATGGTGAAGGAAAAGGCCACCCTGCTGCGCATCAACGTGACCGCCCAGCCCAAGAAGGTGGAGGCACGCATCGGCGGCAAGAAGGTGAAGCTGACTACGGTCAACTCGCTGGAAGAACTGCAGAACGGCAGCAACGTCTGCTACTACGAAGCCGCCCCGCAGCTGAACCGCTTTGCCACAGCCGGCAGCGACTTCGCCTCGGTGGACATCGTCAAGAATCCCGTGATGCACATCAAGCTGGCCGCCACCGACGTCACCGCCAACGGCCTGTCGCTGACGCTCAAGGGCTACGTCTACGCCCCTGCCGACCGCCTGCTGACCAGCACCGGCACGCTGACCGCCCCCAAGGCCCAAATCACCGACGAAGACACCGAGGCCTACAGCCTGACCCCGTCGTGGCAGCCGGTGGCCGAGGCCGACTACTACGAGATAGAGTTTGACAGCATGCTGTACAGCACCATCCGCGACACCCGTCTGCGCTTCGGCGACCTGCGTCCCGAAACGGCCTGCACGTTCAAGGTGCGCGCCGTCAACGCCGCCGGCGTTTCCGACTGGACCAGCCTCACCGCCACCACCAAGCCCGACCCGCTGGAGTTCGCCATCCGCGGCCTGCGCGGCGAGACCACCTGCCCCAACCAGGGCGGACAAGAGGTACGCCGCCTGTTCAACTTCGACGAGTCTGACGCATGGCACACGCAGTGGAGCGCCAAGGCCGTACCGTTCGACCTGCTGATAGACCTGAGGAGCGTCAACCAGCTGGACAAGTTCCAATACCTGCCCCGCCTGGATGCAGGCAACGGCACCCTGAAGAAGGGCACCGTCTACTACAGCATGGACAAGTCCGAATGGACCGAAGCAGGCACCTTCCAATGGGAAGGCGGCGAGCCCAAGACCTTCACGTTTGAGGCACGCCCGACGGCCCGCTACATCAAGCTGTCCGTCACCGAAGCCGTAGGCGATTTCGGCTCCGGACGCGAGCTCTACGTGTTCAAGGTGCCGGGAAGCGAAAGCTACATCCCCGGAGACATCAACCAGGACAAGCTGGTGAATGAAAACGACCTGACGTCGTACATGAACTACACCGGACTGCGCCAGGGCGACCCGGACTTCGAGGGCTACATCAGCAAAGGCGACCTGAACGGCAACGGCCTCATCGACGCCTACGACATCTCCGCCGTGGCCATCGAACTGGAAACGGGCGTCAGCAGCCGCAAGGTGCCCTCCGTGGCCGGAAAGCTCACCTTCACCCCCAGCAAGAAGACGTACAACGCCGGCGAGACCGTCGAAATACGCGTCGGCGGAGAGGGGCTGCAGTCGGTCAACGCGCTCAGCTTCGCCATCCCCTACGACGTCAGCCAGCTGGAATACCTCGGCATGGAAACGCCAGGCATGAAGGAAATGCGCAACCTCACCAACGACCGCCTGCACGGCAACGGCGACAAGGCCCTCTACCCCACCTTCGTCAACCTGGGCGAGAAGCCTTACCTGGAGGGCGACGGTGAGTTGATGGTCATCCGCTTCAAGGCCAAGAAGCGCTTCACCTTCAACCTGAAAGCCATCGACGGACTGCTTGTGGACAAGTACATGAACACGGTCAAGTTCGGTAACGGCCAATAAGACGGCCGTGAACTGCCGGGGGGTGACTACCTGCGACGCAGACCACCGCCCCAACCCCAACAACGCGGACTACACGGAAGAAAACAAACCGTGCAGTCCGCGTTTCACGTTTCCGCCCCCGGGCTTTGCCGCAGCGTAAATGGCGGCCCCCTCCTTATCATACCGGATGCAAAATTCTCTCCTTACATTTTGACACTTTGACTTTCCCGACGCGCGAGGTTCCGTTATTTCGGCCAGCCGCCGGGCTTGCACGAAAAAACGGAAACGAAATTCTGTAAACGGATGGATGATAGACGGATAGCGAAATCCTTACATTTGAAAGAGGGAAAAGAGACGGCTTTCGGGACAGGAAATACCCACTTTACAGCGCTAAAGTGCCACTTTAGAGGGGCTAACTACCCTTCCGGGAGAGCCTAACATGGCTTTTCAGCACTCCGAACAAGCATTCTGCGTGCTCCGCACAAGCATTCTGAACGGACGAAGCAAGCACGGCGGACGGACGAAGCAAGCATGGTGGGCGGACGGAGCAAGCATGGTGGACGCTTCTGACACTCCGAAAAGGCCTTTTCCGCCTCCATTTCGCACCTATCGCAGAAAGCCCGTGTCAGCAAAAGACGCCACATTCTGCCAGATTGCAAGCATTTTTCGCCTTAACCTTACACAACGAGCAGTTCCTTTCCGACGGAAAGATTGCCCGCCGAAAAAATGTGAAGAGAAATAAAGATGCCATTACCGCGGATACCTGCATGGTGGCAGCCGGACAAGCGCGAAACTTGCAGAAGTCAAGTTATTTCAACACGGCGACTTCCTCGGGCACGTAACTGCTGCGGATGCGCCACTCCTGCGGATAGAGGTTGTTGGCGCGGTTGCCCACGTTCTTCACAAAACCGAGCGGAATGCCACGGAAGGTGAGCAGCACAAAGCCGCGCGGCGCCGAGGCTGACAGCGTGACGGCCTCCTTGCGCAGATAGGCCACAGCCGAGGCATAGTCCACCTCCTCGCACGCGAAGGCATCGGCCCGCAGCAGGGTGCTCATGGACAGGGCGTGGGCGGGCAGGCAGTTCCTGCCCTTCAGTGCGGCCAGCTCCACCCCGGCCTGCACCACACGGACAGTCTGCTTCAGGAGGGCCAGCCGGGAGAGCCATGCCGACGGGAAGGCCGTCAGCTCCGCCCCTTCGGGCAGCAGGGTGTAACTGCCGGCATCGCGCAGCCAGCCTTGCACCGCCGCCAACTGCTCCTTGCTCCAGGCCGACGGCTGGTTGCTGCCGCCATCGCCCTTCTTTCCCCGCTGCCGGCCCGCGGTTTGCCGCTCCGTGTCCGTCCTTCCTGTCGGCGCCATCAGCGTTTCCTCCGCCCCTTCGTACTCGCCCGCCTTGCGCAGCACAGCCAGGAAGAAACCCTCGCCGCAAGTCCGGTGAGGCAGGAAACGGAAGACGGGGAAGTCCCCGCCCGGCAGCAGATTGCCGGTGACGTTCCATTCGGCGGGTACCTCCAGCGGCAGTATCTCCGCCCCCAACTCGTCGCGCATCCAGCGCACGTTCTCCTCGTTCTCCTTCGTGTTATACGTACAGGTGCTGTACACCAGCAGCCCGCCCGGCTTCAGGCAGGGCCAGATGTCCGTCAGGATGCGCCGCTGACGCTGCCAGCACACCTCCACATTCTTCGGGCTCCACTCGCTGACGGCCGTCTCGTCCTTGCGGAACATGCCCTCGCCCGAACAGGGGACGTCGGTCAGGATAAAGTCGAAGAAACTGTCCAGCGGACTGAAAGCCGCGGGGTCACTGCCCGTCACCACCACATCGGGGTGTCCCCACTTGGTGAGGTTCTCGGCCAATATCTGCGCGCGGTTGCGGATGACTTCGTTGGCCACCAGCAGACTGCCCGAAGGCAGCAGGCTGCGCAGGTGGGTGGACTTGCCTCCGGGAGCGGCACAGAGGTCGAGCGCCGCCAGCGGACGGACAGGCAGATAGCGCTTCAAGGCCTGCTCCAGAAACATGGACGAGGCCTCCTGGACGTAGTAGCATCCGGCATGAAACAGGGGGTCGAACGTGAACGGAGGACGGCGGTCCAGATAATAGGCACCTGAAGCCCAGGGGACTTCGGAGAATGAAGAAGGAGGAAGGAAGGAGGAAGCATCGCCGCATTTGCGGAGGTTCAGGCGGATGCTGACGGGCGGTTCTGCCTCCAGCAGGGAGGCGGACAGGCGGTCATACTCTTCGTCGCCCATCAGGGCGCGGGTATAGTCGGCAAATGAGTCGGGCAGTTGCATGGCATATCTAAAGATAGTTCGCCACAAAAGTAGGGAATTTGGAGGAAAGAAGCAAAAAGAAGGAGGAGGGAGGAGGTTTGAAGGGTGAGGTATGAGGTTTCAGGCATGAGGCATAAGGGTTGAGTGTGCAGTTCAGCCACGGACGGAAAGTGTGCGGCAATTTATATGCCATGCGGCTGAAGAATGCGCCGACACCTTCCCCTGACTTCATACCTCATTCCTTATACCTCATACCTGACACCTGATTCCTAATAACTGATTTTCACGCCTGCAAAGTAGGAGCGGGGCAGGCCGGGGCCGTAGATGTAGCCCGAGTCACGCTTGCTGCCCCGGTCGAAATCCTTCTGATAGGCGTTGAAGAGGTTCTGCACGCCGGCATTCAGCTGCAGGGTGATGTTGTTGTAGAGCTTGAAGTCGTAGGCCGCCTTCAGGTTCATCTCCCAGAAGCTGGGGGTGGTGTCGGCACGGTCTTTCTCAATGTAGCCCTTGCGATGCTCCACCAGCATGCTGCCCGTGTAGGTGCCCGAGAGGGCAATGCTCAGCGGCTTCACGGGATTGTAGGTCAGCGTCATATAGCCGTAAGTATCGGGCGTGCGGAAGATGCGCTTCTCCAGGGGGACGGTCTCGTCGTCGCTCCACTGGCGGGCCTCCTTGTATTCGGCCTTCTGCAAGGTGACGCCTGCCTGAAGCTGGAGCGTGCTGAGCCAGGCCAGCTTGCCTTCCAGCGTCAGGCCGTAGACGCGGGCTCCCTTTTCGTTGTAGCGTTCGTTCTTCAGGATGCCGTTCTCGGTGCCTATCTCGCGCAGGGCAAACACGTCGGACAGGTCGGTGTAGAAGCCCTCAATCAGGAAGTTGCCCTGAAGGGCGCCCCAGCGGTGGTAAAGGTCAGCAGAGAGGCTGAAGCTGCGGGACTTTTCCTCGCGCAGGTCCTTGGCCAGTTGAATCATGGACACGTTGCCGCCCACATTCTCCACGTGCAGGTCCTCGTCGAAGGCCTGCGGGGCACGGAAGCCGACGGAGTAGCTGGCGCGCAGGTTGATGTCCTTCGTGGGGTTGTAGCGCAGGTTGACGCGCGGACTGAAGATGACGTGGTCTATCAGGTTGTGCTTGTCCAGCCGCCCGCCCACGAGGAAGCTCCAGCGGTCGTTCTTCCACTCGTTCTGCAGGAAGGCGCCGGCAATGCGCACCGTCTGGTCGATGCGGCGGTTGTAGCCCCACATGTTGTCGTGCATGGCATCCTGGTTGTACTCCACACCGCCCGTCAGGTCGGCAGGCAGGAAAAGGCAGCGGTCGAAGTGGTAAACGTACTGCGAGCCTACCACCCACGTCAGGTCTGTAGTAGCGCCGTAGGCATCGAGCGAGTGGTCGCCGCCGTAGTAGCTGTCACGGTCAATGTGCTGGATAGAGGCGTAGACATTTACCTTATGTTTTTCGTCGGGCGAGAAATAGTCGAACTTCACGCTACCGCTGTTGATGCTGTGCTGGGTCTGCTCGGTAATGTCGGTCTCGTGGGGCGGACGGTCGAGCATATTACCACCGCGACGGAACTCCTGCAGATGGTGATACTCGAAGGTCAGCTTGGAGTAGGTACTCGTCTTGAGGAAGGAACGGAATCCGACCGTCTGATTGCGTAGCTGGGGCAGTTCGGTGAAGCCGTCGCCGTCGTAGTCGAAGCCGCTGCGCTGGCGGTTCTGACCGAATACGTAGATGCCCGCCTTGTGGTCGTCGGTCACCAGCGAGGCATTCATGGTCGTATTATTGTCGAACACCGAAAGGCCGCCCACGCCCATAATGGTATGTCCCAACTGGGCAGAATTGCGCAGCGGCTCTTTGGTAATGATGTTGATGGTACCCGCAATGGCCGATGCGCCGAACAGGGCCGAACCGCCGCCACGCATCACCTCCACCCGTTCAATCATGTTGGCGGGTATCTGTTCCAGACCGTACACTCCCGCCAGAGCACTGAACACGGGGCGTGAGTCTATCAGTATCTGCGTATAGGGGCCGTCCAGGCCGTTGATGCGTACCTGCTGGAAACCGCAATTCTGGCAATTGTTCTCTACCCTCACACCCGGCTGGAAGCTCAGCCCCTGAGCCAGCGTGGTGGAGTTGGTCTGTTCAAAGAGTTTGAAGTCCATGACATTGACCAGCGTGGGAGCCAGTCGGCGGGTAGTCTCGCTGCGGTTGGCCGTCACCACAACGCCATCCAGCGCCACGAGGTCTTCTTCCAGCTCAAAGTTCTCTTCCAGCGTGACACCCTTTTTCAGCACCACATTGCGAGTCTGGGTCTTATACCCCACCGCACTCACCTGCAACACGAACTCCCCTTCGGGCAGGTTCTTCAGAAAATAGTGGCCAGTGGCGTCGGTCAGCGTACCGATAGTGGTACCTTTCAGTGAAATGGATATATAGGAAAGATGCTCTTGGGAATGTTTCTCAAGTACATGCCCCACAATGTTGGCATCCGATTTGTTCAAGTCTTCGGCAAAGGTTGTGGCAGGCAACAGTGCACACAGCACCGCCACCACAAGAAAAATATACGTTTTCATGTGTCTTCTATCTTAATTGTTATAATAAAGGAAAGGGCAGATGCTCTTGAACGGTTACTCACCACAGATTTACACGGATTGGCACAGATTATTCCATTTGACAATCTGTATCAGAACAGAACCTGACTATGGGATTGTGAATATTCAGGAGTTATCGGCCAATACCCGAATAGACAGGTATGACTGTCGGCTTTTTACTGCTGACGGAACGAAGCGGAGTGACAACTCCCCACACTCCTTCCAACTCCCCAGGCAGAAAGGCTCACAGAATCTTTTTGCGTGGCCATAATCCGGGTAATCCGTGGTGAATCCTTGACTCACCTACCGGTCATACAAATTAAATCACGTCAAATCAGAAGACACAGACGGGAGGGGCACGAAGACGGATGCCGTCCTCTGACCGCAGCAGGCAGAGACGCGACACACGCGGCACCGCCAGCACACCCAGCAGGATGCAGAAACAGGGAACGGCAACCAGCAGCGCAGGAAGAGAAGAAACGGCATAGTGGCCAAGGAAGAAAATGGTCTCGGCCTGCCCCTGCGTATGCTGATGGTTGGCTTTGAAAGGATGTGAGTGCACAATGATAACCCCGTTCACCACATGTGAGTGGGCAAACAGCGTAATTCCGCCCCAATACGTCAGAAACAACAGGGGAAGAAAATACTTCATTATGCGACGCAACTTCTCCAAAGTGCTATATCAATTAATTTGAGCGGCAAAGATAGGGCAATTTATGCTTTCCCCCAAACTTACGGCATACTCATTTTTGAGGATTATGCCCCGAACCGGACTTGCCTGGACAGACTTCCTCAAAAAAAACACCACTTATTGCGGCGAAATTACCTAAAAAAGTCGTCTCTTTGCAACCTGGCGGGACCGATGTTCCGTCTAACAGACAAAATGAAACAAGAAACAATATAAAAATGAAGAATATGAAACGTACACTTCTTATCCTCGGCCTGATGGCCGCAACCGGCCTGGGAATGCAGGCAGCAAACAGAACCGTGACAGACACCGTGGACGGCAAGAAACGGGTAATCGAACTGGTGGACACCGTGATAGACGGCCAACAGACGACCGACACCCTGAGCATCACCACCTACGAAGGCACCGACAGCGGCGAAACGGCAGCAGACGATGACACATACAGCCACCATTCCGACGAAAGCGGCCTGCAATGGGTGGGCTTCAACTTTGGCGACAAGGCACCCGAAACCATCATCGCCCTGACGGCCATCATCTTTGTGTTCGGCCTGCCGGCACTGCTTCTCTTCATCATCTTCTACTTCCGCTACAAGAACCGCAAGGCCAAGTACCGCCTGGCCGAACAGGCACTGGCCAGCGGACAGCAGTTGCCGCCTGACTTCTTCAAGGAAGTGGAGTTCAAGGACCTGCGCAGCCGGGGCATCAAGAACATCTTCCTGGGCATCGGGCTGTTCATCTTCCTGTGGGCGCTGACGGAGGAGTTCGGGCTGGGCTGCATCGGACTGCTCATCATGTTCACAGGCTTCGGACAAGTGGTCATCTACTACACCCAGCCCGGACAGGGCGACGGCAAGCCTTTCATCCGCATGGAGCGCGACGAGAAGAGCGGCTACCGCTACATGAAGGTGGGCGGCATTGAGCTCTGCGATAACCCCGAAAAGAAAGAAGAAGAAACCTCTGCCGAAGCAACCAACGAACCGAAACAATGAACCAGCTCAACGACTTAGCGCTGATCGCACAGGTAGTGGTGCTACGAAACACCCGCGCCTTCGACCAGTTGGTCAGGAAATACCAGTCGCCCGTGAGGCGATTCTTCCTGAACCTGACGTGCGGCGACAGCGAGCTGAGCGACGACCTGGCACAGGAGACCTTCATCAAAGCCTATACCAACCTGGCTTCGTTCAAGAACCTCTCCAGCTTCTCCACCTGGCTTTACCGTATTGCTTATAACCAATATTATGACTATCTTCGCAGCCGGAAGGAGACGGACGACCTGGACACGGCGCGGGTAGACGCCCAATGCAGCACCCGACAGCCGGACACGGGCCAACAGATGGACCTGCACCGCGCGCTCGCCACACTGAAAGAAATAGAACGAACCTGCATCACCCTCTTCTACATGGAGGACCAGAGCATCGAAAAGATAGCAGGAATCACCGGATGCCCCACGGGAACCGTAAAAAGCCACCTTTCGAGGGCCAAGGAAAAGATGGCAACGTACTTAAAACAGAATGGATATGACCGAAAATAATGACAAGTTACTGGAAAGCTTCTTTGCCGAAAGCCGGCAGGAAGTGGCCGACAACGGATTCAGCCGCCGCGTGATGCGCAGTCTGCCCCGGCGTAGCAACCGACTGGCACGCCTGTGGACAGCAATGGGCTTCACACTGGCCGCCATATTGTTCGTATGGATGGACGGAGTGCAACTGACGTGGAACATCCTGTGCGAGACGTTCACCGCCACCGTGGAAAGCGGAATGGCGCACGCAGACCCCAAATCTCTGGCCATAGCCGTCGTGGTATTGCTCTACCTGATGTACCGCAAGATTGCCTCGCTGGCCTGAATGGAAGCAAGAGATTCTTCCGATAATTTAATATTGAGTTCATTTGATTTTACATTCATTTCACCTTCAGCCTTACAAAACAGGCTGAAGGCTAATTTTTTATAACCAGTCCAACCATTTTTATCCCTTAATTGTATCTTTGCAGACTTTTAAGACTTAAAGAGAGAGAACCGTTTTGAAACAACTGATCATATCAATCATTATATTGCTCCTGACTGGAAGCGTCCATGCGCAAAAGCAGTCGAGCGACTCCCTGGTTTTAAGTTACCTGCAACAGATGGGGAATCCGACCACCTACAACAACAAGGTGGAACTGCTGATGAACGGACACGACAAGTTTACAGACTTGTTCGAGCAAATCCGCAAAGCGCGCCACCATATACACCTGGAATACTTCAACTTTCGCAACGACTCCATTGCCAATGCCCTGTTCGACCTGCTGGCCGAAAAGGTAAAGGAAGGAGTGGAAGTACGCGCCATGTTCGACGCCTTCGGCAACTGGTCCAACAACAAACCGCTGAAGGACAAACACCTGAAAGCCATCCGTGAGAGGGGCATCGAGATTGTCAAGTTCGACCCCATTACCTTCCCCTACATCAACCACGCCATCCACCGCGACCACCGCAAGATTGTGGTGATAGACGGCCGTATAGGCTACACGGGAGGAATGAACATAGCGGACTACTACATCAACGGTCTGCCCAAGATTGGGGCCTGGCACGACATCCACATGCAGATTGAAGGCGACGCTGTGCGCTACCTGCAAGGCATCTTCCTCACCATGTGGAACCGCGAGACCGGACAGCACGTAGGCGGACCGGAATACTTCCCGGACATCCCCCAGTTCCCGGACAGCATTGCCGAAGAAATCACCATCGTAGACCGCACGCCGGGCGAAACGCCGCGCTCCATCAGCCGCGCCTACTCCACCTCTATCCGTACGGCCGACAGCTGCATCCAGATTGTAAACCCCTACTTCGTACCCACGCAGTCCATCCGCGATGCCATCGACCACGCCTTGAAGAAAGGCACGCAGGTGGAAATCATGGTACCGTCGGTATCCGACGTGCCGTTTACGCCCGAAGCCGCCTTCTACATCCTGCACAAGCTGATGAAGAAAGGAGCCAAGGTCTATCTGTTCAACGGCGGCTTCCACCACTCCAAGGTGATGATGGTGGACGGCAGCTTCTGCACTGTGGGCACAGCCAACCTGAACAGCCGGAGCCTGCGCTACGACTACGAGACCAACGCCTTCATCTTCGACCCCGTGACGACGGCCGAACTGACCGAAATGTTCGAAAGGGACAAGCTGAACAGCACCCTGATGACCCCCGAGTACTGGAAAGAACGCTCGGCGTGGAAGAAGTTCGTGGGCTGGTTTGCCAACCTGCTGACGCCTTTCCTCTGAGCCGCTCACATCCTATTGGGCGGGGCACTTGCATTTTGGGCAGACCCGCCAGTATCCGGCAAAGCCCTTACAGGCCGACAAGGAAAAGGAAGTTTTTCATCTTCTGCAATTTCCTTTTTCAAATCAAAGAATTACCTTTGCAGCAGACATACTCAAGCAAAAGACTGACATGAAACAATACTTAGACCTGCTCAACCGCATACTGACCGAAGGCGTGGAGAAGAGCGACCGCACCGGAACGGGCACCATCAGCGTGTTCGGCCACCAGATGCGCTTCAACCTGGACGACGGCTT
>NZ_CASFWU010000053.1 GCF_949298305.1 uncultured Bacteroides sp.
GCATTTCACCTGGGCCTGATACCCTTCTTGCGCCAGGCGGGCTGTAAAGATGGAGTCGGCCAGCGGCAAGGAGATGGATGAGTGGTAAATGGAGTCGGCGTAATCGTTGGCAAGCACCGTCAGATACTCGAACAGCGTCTGGTCGATTTCTCTTTCATAGTCGAAATTCGTAGAGAAACTGAGGGTGATGTCCTCGCCTTGGGTGTCGCTTAGCCGGTCAAGACGCGTCTTGGCCTCGTCCACAACGGCCTGCGGGAACAGGCGGTTGCTGACCTGCAGCAGTTCCCCCTCAATCATCCGGTAGGTATGAACCAGCCACGAACCTTGGATGAGCACGATGACAATCAGACTCAGAAAGGTAACTATCTTGATGTATTTGCCGGGCATAAGTGTCTTGATTTGTCGGCAAAGATATAACAATCTCTTAACAATCGGGTGTTTCCTAACAATAATATAAGGAAAGCATAACGAGGCCATAACCTGCCTTTTGCAGCAAAGGCCGTTACTTTGCGGCAGGAAAACAAAATAGATGAATGCTTTATGAAACAGATTGTAATTTTGACAGTAAGTCTGATAGTCGCGGCCACTCGCCTGGCTGCACAGGAGGTAAGAGGACGTGTAACGGATAAGAACCAACGACCGATTGAGGGCGCGACGGTAGTGATGCAGACGCCGGACTCTGTATTTGTTGATGGAGTGACTACCGATTCGTTGGGCCGTTTCGTCTTTCATCGGGAATTGAAGCGATACCGCCTGATTTTCCAACACCTGCTCTACAAGAGTGTAGTGAAAGACTATAACGCGGCAGGTGATATGGGTGTGGTGACGATGGACGAACAAGATGCTTATGCTTTGGAAGAAGTGGTAGTCAGAGCCGAACGCCCTTTGGTGAAAGCGGAGAACGGAACCTTGACTTACGATGTGGAAGCCCTGGCCGAGAAGACGACGGCAAGCAATGCCTATGAGGCCTTGGCTCGCCTGCCGGGCGTATTGGAGCAGGGCGGAAGCCTGAGTCTGATTGGAGCAGGAAGCGTTACGGTGGTACTGAACGGACGCCCGTCGTCCATGTCAAGCGAGCAACTGGTAAGTCTGCTGAAGAGTACGCCTGTCAGCAATGTGGAGAAGGCGGAAGTGATGTACAGCGCGCCAGCCAAATACCGGGTGCGAGGGGCGGTCATCAACCTGGTGCTGAAGAATCGGAAGTCCGAAGACGCTTTCCTGCGCGGGGAAGTCGGAGCCGACTTTACGCAAGCCCGCTATGCGCAGGGCGACGGGCGCATGAGCTTTTCTTTCGGAGGACGGAAGGTGACGGCGGATGTGCTTTATGCGGCCGACTATACCAGGCGGCGGACGGGATACGATTTCATCTCCCATCATACGCTGGACGGCGTGGTGCACGATGTAGAGCAATACAACACCGGATTGAGAAGAAAGCTGACCCACAACGTCCGCACTTCCTTGGAGTATCCGATAACCGAGAACGACCATCTGAATATGGCCTATACGGCCGCCGTTACTCCCAACATCAAGACGGTCGAAAACTCAACGGGTACCTTCTCAGAGTCATCCAACGTCCGAAAGGGAGACGAACAGATGCACAACTTCAATCTGGATTATACGGCACGCTGGGGTATGAATGTCGGACTGGATTATACCTATTATTCCTATCCAAGCGTGCAGGAATTCTGTAATCGGGCGGGCAATGTTGAGCAGGAGTTTTTGGCCGACAGCCGCCAACGCATCAACCGCTGGAATATCTATGCAGGGCAGACACATACCTTACCTCCGGATTGGAGCCTGAACTACGGTGTCAACTTCTCTTTTGCCCAAGAGAAAAGTGCCCAGTTGTATCATGCACAGGACAGAAATGACATGGCATCCCTGAACTCGGACACGAAACTGGACGAACGGACCTACAACTTCTATGCCGGACTGGAGAAAGCCTTTGGCGAGCGTCTGTCGCTCTCTCTGTCCGCTGCCGGGGAATATTACCGCCTGGCCGATTACAAGCAGTGGGCTGTTTATCCTTCCATGCAGTTGAACTACATCCCGTCAAATTCCCACATCTTCCAGCTCTCCTTCTCTTCGGACAAGGCCTACCCCGACTATTGGAGCATGCAGGATGCCACAAGCTATCTGAATGGTTATGCCAAGGTCGTAGGAAATCCCGGCCTGCGCCCTTCGACAGACTATACTGCCGACCTGACCTACATCCTGAAAAGCAAATACATCTTCAGCCTGTACTATACCCATGTAAAAGATTTGTTCGCCCAGTTGGCCTACCAAAGCCCCGACGAACTGACGATGGTTTATCAGACAGTGAATTACGACTACGAGCAGAACTTCGGCCTTTCGGTGATTCTCCCCTTCGCGGTCGGCAATATTTGGAACTCCCGCCTCACGCTGGACGGCTCCTATTTCAGGGACGTCAGCAAGGACTATCATGCCGTCGGCTTCGACAACTGCGTTTGGAGGGGAATCGCAATGCTGAACAATACCTTCCGACTGTCCTCAAAGCCGGCCATCAGCCTGGAGTTGAACGGCCTGTATGTCAGTCCTTCCGTTCAGGGAAATTATGACTTGTCCTCCATCTGGAAAGTCGATGCCGGACTGAAATGGACCTCAGCCGACCGGAAAGCCGAACTCCGCCTGACGGGTAACGACCTGTTCAACAGCGCGACACCCAATGCCCGTGTGAATGACAGAGGACAACGGTTCGAGATAAACCAGCATGCAGACAGCCGCTTCCTATCCCTTTCGTTTACCTATAAATTCGGCGGTTACAAGGATAAGGAGCATAAAAAGGTGGACACCTCACGCTTCGGCTACTGACATCGGCGGCAACCGCATAAAAAAACAGTTGGTTGAAGGGTAACGTTAAAAAGAAAGGATGAAACAGCGAAGAACCGCCTACACATCCCTCTCATTACGAAAATAGGCTGCCCGCGGGCAGCCTATTTCTTCAATTATATTATGTTTCTATTACTTCTTGGAGCCTTCAAAAGTCACGTCAACCTGATTGAGCATAGGAACTTGCAATACGGTAATATCCATAGCTACATTGCCATCGGTAAAGGCACCTCCAACTGTTACCGGGAAAGTACCCAAAGTTCCTACTGAAACAGTCTGTGAACCTTCAAACGTATAGAGTCCGTTAGCTTCTACAACAGTACATGGCTCCAAGGAGATATCCAAGACCAAATCTTCTGAAATCGCAAGATTCTTCACTTCGAGTTTCAATGCATTTGCAGACGACTTGGTCAGAATAACATCCTGCGCAATATCCGAGCCGAGAGACATCCCATTAGAAGTGATATCAAACGTACCGGCATACGTACCTACCAGTTGTTCATCAATCACTTGTTCGAGAGTCAAATCGTTGTTGTTATCGTCATCGTCGCTGCTACAAGCAGTAAACAAACTCATTGAACAAATCAATGCAAACAGATAAAATAAATTCTTCTTCATAAAATTGTGTTCTTGTTTAGTTAATAATAAATCTCTGCTCTGAAGATATGATTATATCCTATTCATATTTTCAGGCTGCAAAGTAAGAGGTTTTAATTGAGGTGTACAAGTTTTATCCGCTGAAAAGTTGGATGTTACAGCCGAAATAAAAGAAATGGAGCATAAAACCTTGCGGCATATCAAACAAATGTCTACTTTTATACACGTTTAAGTGCGCGTGCGGGAAAACTGCCGTACACATTACTCATTCTTAACCCTTTAAACCATACAAACTATGTTCAACTCATTCGGAAACATCCTGCGCCTGACCAGTTTCGGCGAGTCGCACGGAAAAGGCATCGGAGGTGTCGTCGACGGCTTTCCCGCAGGCATCACCATCGACATGGACTTCATACAGGCCGAACTGGACCGCCGGCGTCCGGGCCAGTCGGACCTCACCACTCCCCGCAAAGAGGCAGACCGTGTGGAATTCCTCTCCGGCATCTTTGAAGGCAAGTCCACCGGCTGCCCCATCGGTTTCATGGTATGGAACGAGAACCAGCATTCTTCCGACTACGACAATCTGAAGAACGTGTACCGTCCCTCACACGCCGACTATACCTACAAGACCAAGTACGGCATCCGCGACCACCGGGGCGGCGGACGCTCGTCGGCCCGCGAAACCATCTCGCGCGTAGTGGCCGGAGCGCTGGCCAAGCTGGCACTGCGCCAACTGGGCATACGCATCACGGCCTACACCTCGCAAGTGGGGCCCATCCGCCTGGAAGAGAACTATACGGCCTACGACCTGGATTTGACAGAGAGCAACCCCGTCCGCTGCCCCGACCCCGAGAAGGCCAAGGAAATGGAGCGACTCATTGCCGAGGTAAAGGCCGAAGGCGATACCATCGGCGGCGTCATCACCTGCGTCATCACGGGCTGCCCCGTCGGACTGGGGCAACCGGTCTTCGGCAAGTTGCAGGCGGCACTGGCATCGGGCATGCTGAGCATCAACGCCGCCAAAGCCTTTGAGTACGGCGACGGATTCAAGGGACTGAAGATGAAGGGCTCGGAACAGAACGACGTGTTCTACAACAACGCCGGACGCATCACCACCCACACCAACCACTCGGGCGGCATCCAGGGCGGCATCAGCAACGGACAGGACATCTACTTCCGCGTAGCCTTCAAACCCGTGGCCACCGTCCTCATGGAGCAGCACACGGTGAACATCGACGGCGTGGACACCACCCTGAAAGCCCGCGGCCGCCACGACCCCTGCGTCTTGCCGCGCGCCGTGCCCATCGTGGAGGCCATGGCCGCACTGACCATTCTGGACTTCTACCTGATAGACCGGACAACGCAACTGTAAGGGGCCTCTCCCCCGCCCCCTCCCCCAGAGGGAGGGGAGGAAGCGTCTGCATACTATATATAATGTATAACCCTTCATTCATATTCCCCCTTCCACTTATGATTAGAACCTACCTCTCCGAAAACGAACCCCGCATGCTGGACGAACTGTTCAGCCTCATCCGCATTCCCAGTATCAGCGCCCAACCCGAGCATCACGACGACATGCTGGCCTGCGCCGAGCGGTGGAGGCAACTCCTGCTCCAGGCCGGTGCTGACGAGGCCATGGTGATGCCCTCGCAAGGCAACCCCATGGTGTTTGCCTGCAAGACCATAGACCCTGCCGCGCCTACCGTACTCGTCTATGCCCATTACGACGTGATGCCCGTCGAGCCGCTGGAGCTGTGGAAAAGCGCTCCCTTTGAACCCGAGGTGCGCGACGGACGCATCTGGGCCCGCGGCGCCGACGACGACAAAGGGCAGTCCTTCATCCAGGTGAAGGCTTTTGAATACCTGGTGAAGAACAACCTGCTGACCCACAACGTGAAGTTCATCTTCGAGGGCGAGGAGGAGATAGGCTCTCCCAGCCTCGAAGCCTTCTGCCAGGAACACCGCGAGCTGCTGAAGGCCGATGTCATCCTCGTATCGGACACCAGCATGCTGGGCGCCGACCTGCCCTCGCTGACCACCGGCCTGCGCGGACTGGCCTACTGGGAGATTGAAGTGACCGGCCCCAACCGCGACCTGCACTCCGGCCACTTCGGCGGCGCGGTGGACAACCCCATCAACGCACTCTGCCGGATGCTGGCCCGCGTGGTCGACGCCGACGGCCGCATCACCGTCCCCGGCTTCTACGACGACGTGGAGGAGGTGCCCCAGGCCGAGCGTGACATGATAGCCCACATCCCCTTCGACGAAGAGAAGTACAAGGCAGCCATCGGCGTCAAGGAACTGGCGGGCGAAAAGGGTTACAGCACGCTGGAGCGCAACAGCTGCCGCCCGTCGTTCGACATCTGCGGCATCTGGGGCGGCTATACTGGCGAAGGGGCCAAGACCGTACTGCCTTCCAAGGCCTACGCCAAAGTGTCGTGCCGCCTTGTAGCCCACCAGGATCACCACCAGATTTCACAGCTCTTTGCCGACTACATCCAGAGCATCGCACCCGCTACCGTACAGGTGAAGGTGACGCCCATGCACGGCGGACAGGGTTACGTCTGCCCCATCACCCTCCCTGCCTACCGGGCTGCCGAGAAGGGCTTTGAGAAAGCGTTCGGCAAGAAGCCCCTGGCCGTGCGCCGCGGCGGAAGCATCCCCATCATAGCCACCTTCGAGCAGGTGCTGGGCATCAAGACCGTCCTCATGGGCTTCGGGCTGGAAAGCAACGCCATCCACTCGCCCAACGAGAACATGCCGCTGGACATCCTGCGCAAAGGCATCGAGGCCGTGGTGGAATTCCACCTGCAGTGGGACAAAGAATAAAGAACAGAAAGTTTAAGAGAAGCCCCCTTCAACTCCTCCTTTCAAGGAGAGCTGAAGGGGGTTCTTTTTTGCAATTCCCCCGTGCCCTGTCCGCCTGCCCCATGTGTGGGACAAATCCTTATCCCATGTGCGGAAAAGGTCACCCCTACTCCGCAGGAAAGCTGGAAAGCAGCCGCTCAGATGTATATCGCAAGCGCTCAGTTATACAACGCAAGCGCTCAGTTGTACATCGCAGCCGCTGCTTTATAACTTTTCTACGGGACAGGCAAAAGCTACCCCGCATGTATGGCATGGAAATATCCTACATGCGGGGTAGTCTGGTTTATTCATAAACATACTCCACAGCCGACTTCTTGAAGCGCACCAGGCGGGTGTTGTTGGCACCGGCTCCGTTGTGCTCCAGGCTGGCGTTGCTGCCCCTCACCAGCCATCCGGTCGTATTGGGATTGTAGCAGGCCATCAGCAGCCAGTTGGCATTGACGCCCGTGGCTCCCCACTGGCAACCTACGCCATAGAACGTCAGGGGCTCGTCGCCCTTGCCCTTGACACTGCGCACCGAGAACGACCACAGCTCGCCAAGGGCATAGCCGTCCAACTCCATTCCCCCGCGCTTCTCCAGGATAATCTCACAACGGTCAGCCTCTCCGCCCACTTGGGGGTTGAATCCTGTCCAAGAGGTGGGAATGACAAAACCGGAAAGAATCTGCCGGTAGTCATCAAAGCTGGGCATCTCATAACCGTCAGGGGCCAGTGCATGGGAGTCTTGATGGTTGATGTGGTTGGACTCACTGTTGCGCCATCCGTCCAGTACCAGCATCCCGTCGCGGTTCACAGCCTTCAGCGCCACGCCGTCGCTCCCCTCGTAGGCGGCATTCCACAGGCGCAGATAGTCGGCCTGCGAGCAGGTGTTCAGATAGTTCTGCACGGTCTGTCCGGCCAGGCGTGCGGGGTCGTCGGCACACAGGATTTGGTCGTCGAAGTTACGCGAATTGCCGATGGCGTTGTAACGGCACCACCACACCCCGTTGAGCTGTGTCACCGGCAGGCCGTAGTTGCGACGCGCCACGGTGTAGGTTTCCATCCGCTGCCCGTCACTCTTGCGGCTTACCAGCAGCCGGGCCTCCTGTTTGCGCCCGTCGGCTTTCGGGTCGTTGGGCTTCCAGCCTCCCACCACACGATAGGTGTTTGCCTCGTCTGCCACCTTTTCCACCTTGACCCACGGGTCTTCGTTCTCGAACTCAGCCAGCAGCTCCATGCCTTCGGGCAGGATGAAGCGGCCCAGTTCATTGTCCACGTAGCGGCCGAAGTCGCACGCATAGCTGGTCCGGTCAAACGTGAAACCCTCTGTACGTATCGGATTCTCTTGTACGCGAAGGGTAATGCAGTCCTCTTCATAGACCTCCTTCAGCCCCTTGCGGCGGAAGTAGAGCCTGCATTCTTCTTCGGGATAACCCGGCGGCAGCAACGGTTTGTGCACAGTAAAGGAAGTCACTCCGTCAAACATGCCCGATGAGGTGATGGGGCTGACCGTAATGCCGGGCGCCTGTGAAGAGGCAAATTCCAGTTCGTCATTACAGTCCAAAGCCAATGTAAAGTCCAATGCCCGGGCCGGCAATATGAGTGTACTACCCGTTGCGTCCGTCTGCGCCCCCTCCGGCAGTGGCGTCAGGGTTGTGTTGACAGTAATGGCACCATCCCAATCGGGGCGCAGTGTCACTTCTTCCTCCTGCCATTCTTCCACCTTCAGCTCAAACGGCTTCGACGGCGTAGCGGCCTTGCTCACGGTCAGTGCATAGATGGTGTTGCGCTTCAGCGAAGCAGGCAGTTCGGCTTCTTCCGTATATGTCTGTCCGCCGGAAACGATTTCCACTTCCGCTTTCAGTTGCGGACGCGACTGGGCAAAGAGGTAGGCCACTCCCTGCGTATCGGCCGTAAGAGGCTGTGGAAATGCTGTGTACAGGTCTTTCAGAACGGCTTCTGCGGGAGCATCGTCTCCTTGGGAAGCAAACAGATAGGCGTCCTGTACCGCGTCTTTCAGCGCCAGGCTCTTCACTGCCACGTCTTCGCCTGCCTCCAGACGTAAGTCCAGGCGGGCCACACCGCGTTCAAGGTCAAGAGACACCTCGGACGCAGTTTCTCCGGAAATGTCCACCTTTCCGCTGAAGAAACGGAGCGCCCCTTCACTGCCGGCCGCCAGTGTGGTCTTCAGCCATTCGGCTTCGGTAGTGCCCTGCCGCTTCAGTTCTTCCAAATCAACAGCGGCCGCCGTATTGGCCAGCATATAGAGTGTACCGGCGGCTCCGTCCAACGGCAGGCTGTAGCTGTCTGCCGAAGCATCCAGCCCGGTATAGACCCGCGTGAGAAGTCCATCTTCAAATAGGCAAGCCTGCATGTCGCGGAATTCATTCTCGCCCTCGGGCAGGGGTTGGCCTCCCCCATTAGCATAGGCGGCTACGTTTATCTTGATTACCGTCTGGTCCTTGGGTAACGGTTGCGGAGTGTCCTCTTTCTCTGAACAAGAGATGCAGAGCAGACAGGAAAACAGCAGACAGCAAAGTCCGCCATATATTGTTCCAGTTATCAACTTCTTCATATTCATACCTAATTTACTATTCATATACATATTCTACCGGAGTCTTGACACAGCGTACGGTACGGGTTTTTACCGCGTTTTGGGCGGAATATTTCATCCAGTTTCCGCTTCCGTTGCTTTGAGGATAGCCTTCCATCATCCAGGAACTGCCGGCATTGCCGTACGTGGCCAACAAAATGGCCGTTTTCGCGATTTTTCCCTCGTCCCATTGATGGCCTAATCCACAGAGTGTCCAGTGGCTGCCTTCGTATTCGAAATCATAGAAAATGACGGGGCCATAGTCTGCTCCGGCAGCTGTCAGGTTACGCTCCACGACCCGGAAATTGAGCCGTTGCCCCAAATTATTGTTGAATGCTCCGGGATTATAGTAAGCCAGATTGCTGTTGTTGTCCCAGGCAAAGAACCTGAAGTCATCATAATCAGGGATGCAATAGCCGTCGGGGGCCATTGCCGCAGGTTCCAGAGTGCCAAAATTATCCGCAGTGCTCCGATAGCCCTCGTAAGAGAAAGATTCTCCGTCATGCATCAGCTTCAGACCTTCGGGATTGCCTGCCTGATACTGGTCTCCCAATACTTCCAGCAGTTCCGCGTCGCTACAGGACAGCAGATAGTCCAAGACATCGGCATCGCTGTCCGCAGGATCATCCTTCGGCAAAATCTGGTCGGCAAAATCCTTCACGTTGCCTCGCAAATTATACTTACACCACCAGGTACCGTTTATCCGGACTACAGGCAGCCCCCAGTTCCGCCGTCTGATGATATATTGTTCCCGATTACCACCGTCGCTGTCGGTCACGACCAGCCGTGCCTCCTGTATACGTCCGTCGGCCTCGGGGTCATTGGGCCTCCACCCGGCCAGGATACGGTATGTTTCATCTGCCCCGCCGTCGGCCAGCTTCAGCCAAGGAGCCTCGCCGGCATCGGTCTCCACACTGACGGTTTTGCCCGCAGGCAAGGTCAGCACGCCCAGACAACCGTCAATGTAGCGGCCATAGTCGCATACGGCATTGCGGTCAAAGGTCAGGCTGCCCGTCAGGCCGATGGGACTGGGAGCAAAGACCAGTACCACTCGCCCCGTACGGACATCCTCCAGATAGGTATCCAGGTAGATGTAGCCCCTACGGCTGCCCGGCATCTTCAGACTGCTGCTGATGTCTACCTCGGCCACTTGCTGCAGGGTACGGGTCAGACTGCGGCTGCTCAGAGTCACTCCGTCCACTTCGCCGACAACGGAAAGGCGTGCCCCCAATTCGGCCTTCAAGACCAGCTGCAAGGTACTTTCCTGATAAGGCACGAAGACCGTGTCGCCCTGGGCGTTCACCGTCACACCCTCGGACAGCCGGGAAGCATCCCGGTCCACCAGTCCCTTCAGTGCCGGCTCCACACCAGCCTCTGTGCCGTTTTCCCATTCTCCTTCCACAGCCTCCAGACGAAGAGCTGCTCCGTTGCCGTAAACCTTCAACGTGCAGACTGTGTTGCGCCGTAGAGGCGGCAGAGAAACATTCAGCCGATGCCAGCCCCCATCGGAAGTAGTCACAACCAGTTCAGCCTGCGACGTCCTACCCTCCTGCGGAGAGACGTAGCAAAGGAAACGGCTGCCTGTCAGCGGGCTGTCGGTATAGTCCTGCTCAACGGTCGTAGTTGTAGCATCGGCCGGCACTCCTTCTTGTTCGTTCACATATCCGGAGGCCGCCAGTCCGCCGATGCGCAAGTGGTGGACACTGACACCCTCTATGGGCAGACAAAGGTCGATACGGGCTACGCTGCGCTTCAGGCTGACGGAGGCGTTCTCCTTATCCAATTCCAGTCCTCCCGTCATAGTGATGCCTGCGGCCGTCAATTCAGAAGCCGTAGCGGTAAGACGCATGAACTCGTCCTGCGTAGTTTTCCCCGGAACCGGAGCATCATTCTGCAACGATGCAGGCGTGTTGGCCACAAAGCGCAGCGTCCCTGTCATGCGGGCAGGAGTCAAAGTGAGAGTGCCATCGGCAGCGAGGGTCAGGGGGCCAAAGCACTCCTGCAGCATGCCGTTCTCAAAACGGTAGGCTACCACCTTCTCCATGCGGTCTTCTCCCTCTTCCGTTCCTCCCTGAAGCAGTTCGTCGGCCAACAGGCGGACAGTCAGCTTTCCCGCATCCTCTGGCAAAAGGCCGGAGTCCTCAGAGGTGCATGAGGCAGCCAACAGCAGGCAACACACGGCAACAGTCAATCTCATCATTCTCATCAACTTTGTTTTAAGCAGGTTATCTTTGTTCATTGGTATCTGTTTGGATTGGTTTTACTATTCAAATATTCGGGCGAGTCAATGGGCAGATTACCGATGTTCTGCACATAGAAATTATTCATCAGTTCCTCGGCCCAAGGACCATAAGTAAACGAGCTGCTGTGGCCGTAGCCCATCACATGACCCAGCTCATGAAACATGATGCTGCACGAGTAAGCGTTCCAATAATGTTCGAACCAGGCCTGTTGATAGGCGCCAAAGGTAGAGCCTCCACCCAGGCCCACTACACCGTTGCCCGGATAGACCAATCCTACCTGCAAGGTACGACGCTGTCTCATCTGGGCCAGCACCTGCTCGACACGAATGGGGTTCTTCTGGTCATCGTACAGTTTGTCTGCGTTCTCACGCAAAATTTGCTCGTGTTCGGGCATATCCACCATATAAGTGAAATTAAGAAACAGTGCCACCGATTCACGACAATGAACGGGTCGGATACCCATCCAGTTGCCCACAGGCCCGCCATCCTCACGTTCGGGGTCTCCTCCATACAGTCCCCAACGGATAGTCCAGCCATGTTCTATCCCCTGCAGACGGGCCCAATAGGGATCGGTTGTCTCTACACGAAAGTCTGCATCGGCCAAATCCGTCGGTTCGAGCGGACCGGCCTCAACCAGACGACCGGATTCCGTAGAACAAACAGCCGAACGTTCCATCAAAGGCATAGTCTCGTAAAAGTCGGCAAATCCCGGAATCGTATCGAAATAAGCCAACTCGAAATATTCGTCGGACACGGCCGGAATACGTGCCTTCACCAACACCCGTCCCAATCCCCGGGGCGAATAGAAACGGGCATGCAGCTGTCCGTCGTCCGTCAGTTCCAGCTGCAAGGGCTGTGCGGTGTCAAATTGACGCTGTTGGGAATCTGTATATACCTCTTTCGGTTCGTCATCCTGCAAGATAAGCTTGTGATTACCATTCAAGTAGGCCGCACGACTGACAAACATCAAAGCCGAGCGATCTTCGGGGTGTTCCACCTGTGTCTCTGCCTTATGTATGTGGTTAGCCTCGGTATGTTCCAAGCCAAAGGAATAAGTCTGCCGGGTCTGAGTTCCCCGCCAGTCGCGAGTGAACAGTTCCACCTCCCCTGCAAGCGAAGAACCCTCAGCCGTAGGCAAAAAGCACAGCGATGTTCCCTCTGCCAGTTCCAATTCCAACGTGCCTCCCGTATCTGTTCCTCCGGGAATACCATCGGCCGACACCGTAGTACAGAAACGTGTATCCGAAAGACTGACACGCTGGCGTGTCACCGCCCACCTTACATTGGGATTGCGGTAATCGAAACTGAAGTCCAGCCGACTGACCAGACGTCTCAGCTCGACTTTGCCCTCCACATCCGTCACTTCCCGACCATCCTCGATACTCACACTGAACGGCTTCTGCGCATAGTAATATTCGGCCGACAGTGGACGACGCAAGTCTGTCGGGAAACTCAACCACGTATCCCCAATTTGCATGGGCGTGTTTATCTCAGCTCCGTCAGCAGCAGCGTTCCCCCTGACAGCCAACACCAGCAGGCGGTAATCACCCTCATGGAGGCCCTCCACTCGAATTTCACACGAAGTTGTGTCATAGCGGCCTTTGGCGTCTAGCACACGGCATCCGTCCACGTCTACAATACAAAACTCCAGACGGTCATATCCGGCAGACACACGACTGCCGGAAGTCTCGCCCTCATAACCCACCTCGCAAAGGCTGAATACACCGCCCTGACTTGCAGGCGACTGCATGTCCTGCCACTCGTCACGGCTACAGGCCGTCAGCAACAGGACACATAACATAGTAAGTAAAGGAAATTTCTTCATTTCTGTTTGTTTGTTCATTTTACAATTACACACACTCTTTCACTTCCACAGAGAGGAAGGATGCAGAAGAGAATCAACGACATAAATCAAACGTAAAACAGTAATATACTGACACATAAGACTGAGCCGTCTAAATTGAGGGCGCAAATATACGATATAGGAACGAGATGAAAAAGAAAGAAAATGTTAAAGATAATGGAATAGAACGGTAAGAGGTTAAGTATGAGCGGGTAGGTATAAGAAAACATACACAAGAATTTATTCTGGCGCAAATGGCGGAAATACGCCTTTCCTTTTTTACAAAACTCCGTTTCGCCAAAAACAACAGCTTCTCCTATCCGGCACCCAATTACTCATACCTCATAGAACTGGCAGGACGAATACGGGTAATCAAAAGCGAAGGTCCCAGAAGCATAAGAAGTGAGGCAAGAAGTGTGCCGACATTGAGCAGAAGAAACAACCAGAAATTGAAGGATACGGGCACAGTATCCATATAATAGGTGGCGGGATCGAGACGGAAGAACCCGGTATAACGCTGGACAAAATAGAAGGCTAGTCCCAACAAGTTACCCCACAACATCCCCTTGCCGATAAGAAAAACGGAAAACCAGAGAAAGAGGCTACGGATGGTACGGTTGGGAGCACCCAGCGACTTGAGAATACCTATCATGGATGTACGCTCAATGATAATAATGAGCAAGCCGGAAATCATAGTAAAACCCGCAACACCCACCATCAGCACAAGAATGACCCAAATGTTGACATCAAGAATATCCAGCCAGGCAAAAATCTGGGGATAAAGCTGTTCGACATTGCGTACACAATATTCGGCTCCGTAAGAATCGGTGTAACCCGACAGTGCATCGGCCAAAGTATAGGTAACCTCATCCAAGCGAGCATAGTCGCTCAAAGTTATCTCTACACCGCTCGCCTGTCCAGTCTGCCAACGATTGAGCCGATTGACCAAACCGAGGTCTGTCAAGAGAAACAGATTATCGAATTCAGAAAAATTAGTCTGATAAATACCCGCTACAATGAGACGTCGGGCGCGTATGTCGTCCTGTATATAATAGGTGTCTATCTTGTCGCCCAATTTGAGCTTCAGCCTGGAAGCCAGAGAACGGGAAATAAGAACACGGTTGGTAGAAGAAGAATCGCTGAACTGCGGACATTCACCCTCAACCAGATGCCGACGGAAGAAGGCCGGATCGTATTCCGGCCCCACACCCTTAAGCACCATACCCTGGAAGGCGTCCGCTGTCTTAATCATGCCGGGTTTTGTAGAATAGCGTTGCACATGAGCCACATAAGGGAAGGCGCCTAGAGCATCGAGCAAACTGTCTGTAGCCAACACTGGATAAGTTTCATAGGAACGAACGGCATCCAGATTGCTCACCTGAATGTGAGAACCAAATCCCACTATCTTGTCGCGTATCTGACTCTTGAAACCCACAATAACAGACACAGCCACAATCATTACAGCCAAACCGATAGCTATACCAATCATGGCTATCAGCACAGCTGGACGAGAGACCTGACGGCCGGAGTCGGAACCGGAGTAGATACGGCGGGCAAGAAAAAGAGATAAGTTCATTGTGCTATATGGAATTCATTGTTCGGACGCGGATGAAGCGGATGAGACGGATTTATTCTTCTTCACAGTGGAACCAGTCATTCACCTCAGAGTCACCCAGAAGGAAACAGGAGAATCCGCATCATCCGCGGCAGAAAGACATACACCCCGAGAACTATTCAATCCTTCCCGGATAGGCTTCCAGTGCCTTCTGGAGCACGAAAAGGGCACGGGTCAAGTCTTCCTTCTTCAGCACGTAGGCTATACGCACCTCGTTGCGACCGGAACCCGGCGTGGTATAAAAGCCAGAGGCTGGGGCCATGAATACCGTCTGCCCCTCGTATTCGAAGTCAGAAAGGCACCAGGCACAGAACTTGTCAGAATCGTCCACGGGCAGCTTGGCTACGGTGTAGAACGCTCCCATAGGGATGGGCGAGTAGACGCCGGGAATGCGGTTCAAACCGTCAATAAGGCACTTGCGGCGTTCCACATACTCGTCATAGGTGTCACGCAGATAGTCCTCGCCGGCATCGAGCGATGCCTCGGCAGCAATCTGTCCAATCAAGGGAGGACTGAGACGGGCCTGGCAGAACTTCATCACGGCGTCTCGTATCTCCTTGTTCTTGGTAATGAGTGCCCCGATGCGGATGCCGCACTCGGAGTAACGCTTGGAAACGGAGTCGATGAGCACCACATTCTGCTCAATGCCTTCCAGGTGGCAGGCGGAGATGTAGGGCGAACCGGTGTAGATGAACTCGCGGTACACCTCGTCCGAAAAGAGGAAGAGGTCGTACTTCTTCACCAGATCGCGTATCTGGTTCATCTCGCGGCGGGTATAGAGGTAGCCCGTGGGGTTGTTGGGATTGCAAATCAGAATAGCCCGTGTACGCTCATTGATAAGCTCCTCGAACTTCTCGACTTTTGGCAAAGAGAAACCTTCCTCTATGGTGGTGGCAATCGTGCGTATCTTAGCTCCGGCTGAAATAGCAAAAGCCATATAATTGGCGTAAGCCGGCTCGGGGACGATAATTTCGTCGCCCGGGTTTAAACAGGCCATAAAAGAGAAAAGCACTGCCTCCGAACCACCGGAAGTGATGATAATATCATCAGCTGTCAAATGTATGTTATACTTCTCATAATATCCCACCAGTTTTTCCCGGTAGCTCCGATAGCCCGCACTGGGACTATACTCCAACACTTTGCGATTGATATTGCGTATAGCATCAATCGCTACTTGTGGCGTGGGCAGGTCGGGCTGTCCGATGTTCAGATGAAAGACATGAATGCCCCTTTGTTTGGCCGCATCAGCCAGCGGGGCCAGTTTTCTGATGGGAGAGGCGGGCATCTCCATCCCACGGATAGATATTGTCGGCATATCGTTCTTAACTTATTCAGATTACAAATTAAATTGTCCTGGCAAATACAGGCTGCCACACAATTATTGAAGCTGCAAATGTAGCGATTTATTTGAAACCAAAGGAGGCCAGAACATAAAATCTTTAAAAAGGTTATCTATATATTAAAAGGCAATGCCATCTGAAAAGAAAGACTTACCTTTGGATTACAAATAAAAAGAACCTTATTCATTAAGAAACTGCAAAGCCCGTGTAATCATGACAGTCAACCTCATCACTTTTGTTTCGCCCCTGCATAGGCAGACACCCATCCGGAATTCCCACGAAGTACTGCTGGCCGAACTGGAAAAATATTTCACTATCAACCTCGTTGACCACTCCAATATAGGGAAATTGACACAGGATGACTTCAGCATTGTCTTCATTGCTACCGGAGGCGTAGAAAAACTGGTTGCCCAACACTTCGAAGCACTGCCCCGCCCCACTGCACTCCTGACGGATGGCATATACAACTCCCTGCCTGCCGCTCTGGAAATAGCCTCGTGGTTACATAACCGAGGAATGAAGAATGAAATACTGCACGGTGAACCGACCGACATCGCCAAACGCCTCTTCATTCTGTACAACAACTTCCGCGCCCAGCGAGCCCTGTCGGGCCGACGAATCGGTGTCATAGGTGCTCCTTCAGGCTGGTTAATAGCGAGCAATGTGGATTTCTTACTAGCCAAACGGCGATGGGAAGTAGAATATATAAATGTGCCCATCGAACGCGTCTACGAATATTATGCACTGACTTCCGAAGATGAAGTGGGTGAAGAAGCTGCAGTACTGGCAGAAAAGGCACTGGCTTGTAGAGAGGCCTCACCCGAAGACCTACTCAAAGCCATGAAACTCCATGCCGCCATCAGAAAATTGGTGAGAGAAGAACGACTGGACGCACTGACCCTAAGCTGCTTCCGAGTAATTGACCAAGTAGGCACAACAGGTTGTTTGGCACTTGCACTGCTGAATGACGAAGGTATTATTGCCGGCTGTGAAGGAGATTTGCAAGCAGTATTTACCATGATGGTAGCAAAGACTCTGACCGGACAGGCACCGTTCATGGGAAATCCCTCACTGGTTAATGTACGGAACAATGAACTCGTTCTGTCGCATTGCACGGTAGGGTTGAAACAAACTGAAAGATTCATCATCAGAAGCCATTTTGAAACGGGAACCGGGATAGGAATACAGGGCATATTGCCTGAAGGAGAAGTGACACTTGTTAAATGTGGAGGAGAATGCCTTGACGAATACTACCTAAGTAGCGGTACCCTTGTAGAAAATACGAACCATATCAATATGTGCCGCACACAAGTAAAGATACGCATGAACACACCAGCCGACTATTTTCTCAAAAACCCACTGGGCAACCATCACATCCTGCTGCACGGAAACCATGAAGCTGTACTGAACGAATTTTTCCAGGCAAACGGATGCAAACGGATAGAATAAAAGCTGCCATTTTCTATCCGAATGAAAAAAGAAGGCATGACAGGCGCATATTCAGAGCACCCAAGGACTGACTGTAACTCCTGCGCCTGCCATGCTTTTATTTCAGATTAATCCGCAAACATACAGAAAAACAACGTACACACAAAGCATCTCATTATCAAAGCCAGCGACCGTCCGCCCAATAATTAATCAAAAATAATTACCAAAAGCACAATCCAATCCAACATCAAAGGATGTTACAGAACAAAACAACTCTGCAACTATCCACAAGCAATTATAAATCAACCACTTACAAACCGGCTATAATTTCATCATGAATTATAGGCAACATTGAGAAAGAAGGTAGGCAACATTCGGGTAGATAGTAGGCAACATTCGGGTAGATAGTAGGCAACATTCAACGCCATACCAGGCAACATTATCAATTATACATAAAATATTTTGTCATTTATGCAACACAAAGAGCCATCAATATCAACAATTATAACCACACCTCACAAAAGTTAGAAAATCTATTAAACGCCTCTCTGCACCTTCATATATATACTTAAGTTTCGCAAGTTTATTAATCTATTGTAGTTAAGGAGTTAAGAAGTTAAGGAGTTAAGCCAATACCTTTGTGAAAAGGATGCCGACCATACACTTGAGCTATCGGCTTTAACTCCTAAGCCCACCCTGGTGGGGTCTCTCCCCCTTCGGGGGGGAGTTGGAGGGGGCTTTCTTTTAACTCCCTTAACTCCAGCAAGTTTCGCAAATGCGAAACTTGAGTATATATATATTTCCGACAACAACGTCCTTCTTTGGCTAACGACCACTTAAGGAAGTTGCTGTTTACAGGGCGGGATAAGACACGTCAAAAGTTCATTTTTCGCATTAGCCATTCAAACTATTCCCAGAGTCAATGGTCATCCACCTGTGATATATCCCGAGAACGCTCACAAAGCCTTCAAGACGACTATCACAGACAAGGGATCCGAAAAGAATTTTATCATTAATTAACTCCTACCCGTGCAGTGCAACGACCGTTCTTGGCATTTAGATGAATGTAACGCAACTACATTGCAAAGCTAAGCAATAACATACAGATTATATTAACCAAATTGACTCAAAAAAAATACATTATGACAACCATTTCAAAAGCCCACCAACTGCTGGCCGCTACCATGCTGTTCTTCGGTACACTGACCCTGCAATCCTGTTTGGATGATGATAATGACAACTACCAATACGCTTTTCCAAACGCATTGGTCACCGTCAAACAAACCGAAAATCAAACACTCTTCCTGCAATTGGACGACCACACGACCCTACTACCCGTCAACGTAAAGGAATCGCCTTTCGGAGATAAGGAAGTAAGGGCACTGGTCAATTACAATGAAGTGAATGAACCCTGCGAAGGTTATGACCAGGCTATCCACATCAACTGGATAGACAGCATTCTGACCAAACCGATGGTACCGAACTTGGCCGAAGAGAATGACCAGGTGTATGGCAAGGATCCGGTAGAAATTGTCAATGACTGGGTAACCATCGCCGAAGACGGTTACCTGACCTTGCGCTTCAGGACGCGCTGGGGAGGAGAGGCAACCCACTTCGTAAACCTGATTTCTACCAACAACCCGGAAAACCCCTACGAAGTGGAATTCCGTCACAATGCCTATGGAGACCTTTACGGAATGACAGGTGACGGGCTGGTAGCTTTCAGACTGAACCAACTGCCCGACACACAAGGCGAGACCGTAAAGCTGAGACTGAAATGGAATTCATTCAGCGGTGAGAAGTCGGCCGAGTTTGACTACTGTACCCGCTAGTCCACACCTGCCTCATCCGACATGGTGGCAACCAAATCCGAGTTATCCTTGAAATAACGGAGTCTTACTGGACATCATAGCCCGCACAGATTGACACGGATTGACACAGATTGAAGAAGGAATCTGTGCCAATCCGTGTAATTTATGGTGCACGTTTATTAGTGGTGCGATAAAAATTACATCACTGTAGTTAAACGATTAATTTTAAATCAAATATAAGCGTTCATTGATTTTTTGATTTGAAAATGATTT
>NZ_CASFWU010000054.1 GCF_949298305.1 uncultured Bacteroides sp.
GCGCGGACCGTGCAGGCGCCCCCCGGCAGGCCGTCCGCTCCCCCACTCCGCCCCGACACGTCCCGCCCCCGCCGGCAACCCGCGCAGGCACCGCCCCCGACGGGGCCCGCACGCCCGCCGCCTTCTGCCCGCAGGCCTCAAACAGCCTCATTATAGGGCTTTTTCATCGGCAAAAACTGCCATATTATCTATAATTTTATATAAAACTTCCCCGCAATGCTCTATATAGAAAAAAATGTTCCTATTTTTGCAACTTGTAAATAAACACTATCATCACAAGAAATGAGACTAAAGTTTTTATTGATAATTGCCAGTTTCCTGTTTGTAACCATAACCATCAGTTCCTGTCTGGATTCGGACAACTCGTACGAAGCCAATGCCGACGCCACCGTCACGCGGTTCAGCCTCGACACCACCGGACTGGGCAAACGGTATCCGTTCACCATCGACCAGCTCAACAGACTGATATACAATGCCGACTCACTTCCGGTGGGGGCAGACACCATCATAGACAGCATTCTGGTAGACACGTTCTACGTTTCGTTTGGCGCGGGCTACGTCACCTCGGGACTGAACGACACCCTGTTCAACATAGAAAACTACCAAGACCTGCGCAGCGCGGCCAAGGGCGGCATGGAGTTTACGGCCCACGCCCCCGACCTGGTCACCTCGCGCAAGTACATACTGAAAATCAACATTCACCAGCAAGACCCCGACTCGCTGCAATGGACCGACATGACAGACCGCATAGCCGGCTTCGCCACAGGCTCCATCGCCAACCGCCAGAAGTCCGTCACCCTGAACGGCCAGCTGCTGGTTTACGTAACAGCCCCCTCGGGCAGCGTCACGGTCTACAAGACCCCGACACAGTCGCCCTCCAGCTGGGAAGAAGCCGCCACCAACCTGCCGCAGGACATCCAGACGGCCTCGGTCGTGAAAGTGGACGCCGGCTTCGACACCCCCACGGAAGGCGCCAGGTCGCAGCTCTACATGTCGGCCGCAAGCGGCAACGTGTACAGCTCGGCAGACGGAACAGAATGGACCCTCGTGGAAGGCCTGAGCGGACCGGTCAAGAACCTGGTGACCAGCTTTGAAGGCACACTGACGGCCATCGTGAAAGACGGCGACGCGCTCTATCTGGCCAACGCCCAGGAAGGCAACACGGCCTGGCAGCCCGCCGACCGCTGGACGCCCCTGCCCTACGGCTTCCCGACCGAACAGCTGTATTCCACCTCCTTCCGCACATCCAACCAGCTGAACCAGGTGATGGTAGTGGGCCGGACACAGGAAGAGAAAATCATACCCTGGGCCTACGACGGACAGACGTGGGCCGCCATGAACTCGGGCACGACCTACGACGCCTACTGCCAGACGGGCTATGTGGGCTACAACCCCTGCATCATGCACTACGGCGGACAGTTCTACATCTTCGGCGAGCGTCTGGAATCCATCTACGCCTCGCAGGCAGGCCTGGCCTGGACCCGTACGGAAAAGAAGTTCCTGCTGCCCCAGGAGGTGTACCTCGGCGGAAACTACTCCATGACGACGGATGACGACAACTTCATCTGGCTCATCGTCGGAGGACAGCCCAACGAAGTGTGGCGCGGACGCCTCAACAGGCTCGGCTTCAAGAACCAAGAATAATGGCAGTGCGTTCCATGTCATCCGACACCTTATTATAATAAGAAAGAATGCACCACTCACCCATAAAAGCAAGAGAACAGAGATGCAAGATAAAGAGCAAATAGACTTCAACCGGATACCCCGCCACGTGGCCATCATCATGGACGGCAACGGACGATGGGCCAAGCTGCGCGGACATGAACGCAGCTACGGCCATCAGGCCGGCGCCGAAACCGTGCATACCATAGCCGAAGAGGCCGCCAGACTGGGAATCAAGTATCTGACGCTATACACCTTCTCCACCGAAAACTGGAACCGCCCCTCGGACGAAGTGGCGGCGCTGATGGGCCTCCTTCTCGAAAGCATCGAGGAGGAAACGTTCATGAAGAACAACATCAGCTTCCGCATCATAGGCGACATAGCCAAACTGCCCGCCAACGTGCAGGAGCGGCTGTATGCCTGCGTGGAACACACCTCGCGCAACACAGGCATGTGCCTGGTGCTGGCCCTGAGCTATTCGTCGCGCTGGGAGATAACGGAGGCCGTGCGGCAGATAGCCGCGCTGGTGCGTGAAGGCAGCCTGCAGCCCGAACAGATAGACAGCCAGATACTGTCGCAGCACCTGGCCACGCACTTCATGCCCGACCCCGACCTGCTGATACGTACAGGCGGCGAAATCAGGCTGAGCAACTACCTGCTCTGGCAGTGCGCCTACACCGAGCTCTACTTCTGCGACACCTACTGGCCCGATTTCGGCGCCGAAGAGCTCCGCAAGGCCGTCTGCGAATACCAGAAACGCGAACGCCGGTTCGGCAAG
The DNA here is from genome assembly GCF_949298305.1 of uncultured Bacteroides sp. Taxonomy (GTDB): domain Bacteria; phylum Bacteroidota; class Bacteroidia; order Bacteroidales; family Bacteroidaceae; genus Bacteroides. Next base: position 2,441 of record NZ_CASFWU010000054.1, read on the forward strand.
ACCAGCGAACAGATCAGTTAACAATAGAAACTCATTTAATTATCACATAAATGCATTATCGGATATTCTCCATACTCGTTACGTTCATCTGCCTCTTCTGCTGCGCACCGAATGCAGGCGCACAGGAAGAGGTTACTCTCGGCAATGAAAACGAAAAGCCCGTCATCCTTTATTCGGGTACACCCAAGAAGTATGAAATTGCAGACATCAAGGTAGAAGGAGCCCCCAACTACGAGGATTACGTCATCATCGGACTGTCGGGCCTTTCCAAAGGACAGATTATCACCCTGCCCGGCGAAGAGATTACCCAGGCCTGCAAACGCTACTGGAGGCACGGGCTGTTCTCCGACGTAAGCATCGAGGCGGACAAGATTGAAGGAGACAAAGTCTGGCTGACCATCCACCTGGCCATGCGTCCCCGCGTGACGGACATCCGCTACTCGGGAGTCAAGAAGTCCGAACGCGAAGACCTGGAGGCCCGAGTGGCCCTGCTCAAGGGAAACCAGATTACCCCCAACGCCATCGACCGCGCCAAGACCCTCATCAAACGCTACTACGACGACAAGGGATTCAAGAACGCCGAAGTGAACATCATCCAGCGGGACAACCCCGACAAGGAGAACGAAGTGTTTGTAGACATCGTCATCGACAAGAAGGAGAAAATCAAGGTACACGAAATCACCATCGTCGGCAACCAGGCCCTCACGGCCAAGAAGCTGAAACGGGTAATGAAGAAAACCAACGAAAAAGGCAAGCTCATCAACCTGTTCCGCACCAAGAAGTTCGTGGAGGAAAACTACGAGGCCGACAAGCAACTGATTATAGACAAGTACAACGAGCTGGGCTACCGCGACGCCATGATTGTGAACGACAGCATCAGCCAGTACGACGACAAGACGGTCAACGTCTTCATTGAAATCGACGAAGGACAGAAGTACTACTTGCGGGAAGTCACGTGGGTGGGCAACACACTCTACACCTCCGAATACCTCAACTTCCTGCTGCGCATGAAGAAGGGAGACGTCTACAACCAGAAGCTGCTGGACGAGCGCCTCAACTCGGACGAAGACGCCATCGGTAACCTCTACTACAACAACGGCTACCTGTTCTACAGCCTCGACCCGGTGGAAGTGAACATCGTGGGCGACTCCATCGACCTGGAAATGCGCATCTACGAAGGACGCCAGGCCACCATCAACAAAGTCAGCATCAACGGCAACGACCGCCTCTACGAAAACGTGGTGCGCCGCGAGCTCCGTACACGCCCCGGCGAGCTCTTCAGCCGCGACGACCTGATGCGTTCCATGCGTGAAATACAGCAGATGGGACACTTCGACCCCGAACAGATTACGCCCGACATCCAGCCCCGTCCCGAAGACGGAACAGTGGACATAGGCTACAACCTCGTCTCCAAGGCCAACGACCAGGTGGAATTCTCCGCCGGATGGGGACAGACAGGCATCATCGGAAAGCTGAGCCTGAAGTTCACCAACTTCTCGCTGGCCAACCTGCTGCATCCGGGCGAGAACTACCGCGGCATCCTGCCCCAGGGCGACGGACAGACACTGACCATCAGCGGACAGACCAACGCCAAGTACTACCAGTCGTACAGCGTATCGTTCTACGACCCGTGGTTCGGCGGCAAGCGTCCGAATGCCTTCTCCGTATCGGCCTTCTACTCGCGCCAGACCGACATCAGCAGCCGCTACTACAACGACGCCTACATGAACAGCTACTACAACAGCTATTATAGCGGCATGTACGGCTACGGCATGTACAACTACGGCAACTACGTCAACTACGAGAACTACTACGACCCCGACAAGTCCATCCAGATGTGGGGACTGTCCGTCATGTTCGGTAAGCGTCTGAAGTGGCCCGACGACTTCTTCCAGTTCACCGCAGAGCTGTCCTACCAGCGCTACATCCTGCGCGACTGGCAGTACTTCCCCGTGACCAACGGAAAGTGCAACAACCTGAGCCTGAACCTCACCCTGTCACGCAGCTCCATCGACAACCCCATCTATCCGCGCCAGGGCTCCGAGTTCTCGCTGTCCGCACAGCTCACTCCGCCCTACTCGCTCTTCGACGGAGTGGATTACAGCCAGTACAGCACCAGCAACCAGGAGGACATGAACAAGATGCACCGCTGGATTGAATACCACAAGTGGAAATTCAAATCAAAGACTTACATTCCTCTAATGGACCCCATGACCGTGAAGCGTACACCCGTCATCATGGGCCGTGTGGAATTCGGCTTGCTGGGCCACTACAACAAGTACAAGAAGTCACCGTTCGAGACCTTCGACGTGGGCGGCGACGGCATGACGGGCTACTCCACCTACGCCACGGAGAGCATCGCCCTGCGCGGTTACGAAAACAGCTCACTGACCCCCTACGGATATGAAGGCTATGCCTACGCCCGCCTCGGCCTGGAGCTGCGCTACCCGCTGATGCTCGAGACCAGCACCAGCATCTACGCCCTCACCTTTGTAGAAGCCGGTAACGCCTGGCAGGATGTGAACAAGTTCAACCCCTTCGACCTGAAACGTTCGGCCGGTGTCGGTGTCCGCATCTTCCTCCCCATGATCGGTATGATGGGTATTGACTGGGCCTACGGTTTCGACCAGGTTCTTGGCTCCAAGCAGTACGGCGGAAGCCAGTTCCACTTCATCCTGGGACAGGAATTCTAACAGAGGAAAAGGGCCGCGCAGGAAGCCGCAAGCAGACACCTGCACAGCCCCGACGGGGATGCCCCCGAAAGCCGGCCGGGAACGGCCCCGGCATATAAGAACAATAATAAAGAAAGGATTGACGTTATGAAAAAGAGCATTCTATTGATGTTTATGCTGCTGGCAGCCTGCACGGCAGCCCATGCACAGAAGTTCGCGCTGATAGACATGGAATACATCCTGAACAAGATTCCCGCCTACCAGAGCGCCAACGAAGAGATGGCCAAAGCCTCCAAGCAATGGCAGGCCGAAGTGGAAAAGCTGGGAGAGCAAGCCAAGACCCTCTACCAGAACTACCAGAACGCCAAGAACCTGACCGAAGCACAGAAGGTGCAGAAGGAAGAGGAAATCGTGAACAAGGAGAAGGAAGCCGCCGAACTGCGCCGCCAGTACTTCGGCCCCGAAGGCAAGCTGGCCAAGATGCGCAACGAGCTGATGCAGCCCATCCAGGACAACATCTACAACGCCGTCAAGGAGATTGCCACCCAGCAAGGCTATGCCATCGTGCAGGACCGCGCCTCGGCCACCAGCATCATTTTCGCCTCGCCCAGCATCGACATCAGCAATGAAGTCCTTGCAAAAATGGGATATTCAAATTAATTTCATACATTTGCCAGCCGAAAGCTATACAACGAAAAACAATTCATTCAAAATCAATAAACAATAAACGTTATGCTTAAGAAAATCGCAATTGCCATAGTCATGTTCATCCTCCCGCTGGGAGCTATGGCACAAGCCAAGTTCGGCCACATGAATTCTCAGGAAGTCATCACCGTAATGCCCGAATTCACCAAGGCACAGGCCGACATCGACGCACTGGCCAAGCAGTACCAGAAGGAAATGGAAACAGGCGAGGCCGAATTCAACAAGAAGTACCAGGAATTCCTGCAGCAGGCCGACTCGCTGCCCAAGAACATCGCAGACCGTCGGCAGAAGGAACTTCAGGACATGGCACAACGCCAGCAGCAGTTCCAGCAGGAAGCCGCACAGGCCATGCAGAAGGCACAGACTGACGCCATGACACCCATCTACAAGAAGCTGGACGATGCCGTTCAGGCCGTAGGCAAGGCAGAAGGTGTGGTCTACATCTTCGACATCGCCCGCACTCCCGTGGCTTACATCGGCACAGAGAGCATCGACCTCACACAGAAGGTAAAGACACAGCTGGGCATCAAATAAAGCGGCGGCAGGCGGCAGCCTGCAACCGCGGCAAGGCCGGCACCAACCGCCGGCAGCCGGCACACAGGCACGGTCCATCCGGAATGTGCGGACGAGGCACCCCCTCCACCCCGCCACCCGATGGTCCGTGCCTGTCCTGTTTTCACACCTCCCCTCCACCCCGCTCCCAAAAAACACGCGGCAGGCACACCTACTTACGCCGCTAAATGCTATCTTTGCAGGGAAAGTATATTTTTAATGACATGATACAGAAACCCGCCACCGCACCGGGCCCCATCGGCGTGTTCGATTCGGGCTACGGAGGCCTCACCATCCTCAGCAAGATACGCGAGGCGCTGCCCCAGTACGACTACATCTACCTGGGCGACAACGCCCGCACCCCCTACGGCACCCGCTCGTTCGAGATTGTCTACCAGTTCACCCTCCAGGCGGTCACAAAGCTCTTCGACATGGGCTGCCACCTCGTCATCCTGGCCTGCAACACGGCATCGGCCAAGGCCCTGCGCAGCATCCAGATGCACGACCTCCCGCTCATCGACCCCAACCGACGGGTGCTGGGCGTCATCCGCCCCACCGTGGAGTGCATAGGCAGCATCACCCGCACCCGCCACGTGGGCGTACTGGCCACCACGGGCACCATCAAATCCGAGTCCTATCCGCTGGAGGTGCGCAAGCTCTTCCCCGACATCAGCGTGTGCGGCGAGCCGTGCCCCCTGTGGGTGCCGCTGGTGGAGAACAACGAGGCGCAGGGCGACGGCGCCGACTACTTCGTGCGCAAGTACATCGACGAGCTGCTCACCCGCGACCCGCTGATAGACACCGTCATCCTGGGCTGCACGCACTATCCGCTGCTGCTGCCCAAAATCCGCCAGTACATGCCCGCCCACATCACCACCGTGGCCCAGGGCGAGCTGGTGGCCGACAGCCTGAAGGACTACCTGCGGCGGCATCCCGAGATGGACAGCCGCTGCACCAAGCAGGGCACCTGCCTGTACTTCACCACCGAGGCCGAAGAGAAGTTCTGCGAGTCGGCCTCCACCTTCCTCAACGAAAGCGTGAAAGTGACCAAAGTGGAACTGGCCTGAAACAAGTCCGGACAAGACCCGGCAGAAGACCCGCGCAGCCGCCCGCACAGGAAAAATCAGGGCGGGAAGGAAATTGGAGCACCGAAAGGAAACAGTATTTAGAAATAATTGTTATATTTGTGAAACAATCACTCAAAACCACAACATCATGAAAAAGGAAGATAAGAGCAAACTTGTTGAAGTATTCAGGGGGTCTCTTTGGGAAGCTGAACTTGTAAAGAGTCTGCTGGAAAGCGGCCACATCGAAGCCACCACCAAGGACGGAATGGTAGTCAACGTGGTACTGCCCGCCTCGGCCGTCGATGTCAGAGTTCTCGTCAATGAAGAAGATTTTGAGCCGGCCATGGAGATTGTCCGCGAATATGCCCGGAAAACCAACGGCGAAGGCTGACACAGACCGCCCCGCCGAACAAGCCCACAAATATGAAACTATTTCAACGGATTACTGTAAAAGTAGGCAGTAACGTACTGACACGGCGTGACGGCACGCTGGACGTCACCCGCATGTCCGCCCTGGTGGACCAGATAGCCGAACTGCACAAGCAGGGCACCGAAATCATCCTCGTTTCCTCGGGAGCCGTGGCCTCCGGGCGGAGCGAGGTGCGCCCTGCCCGCAAGCTGGACAGCGTGGACCAGCGCCAGCTCTTCTCCGCCGTGGGACAGGCCAAACTCATCAACCGCTACTACGAGCTCTTCCGCGAACACGGCATCGCCGTGGGACAGGTACTCACCATGAAGGAGAGCTTCGGCACCCGCCGCCACTACCTCAACCAGAAGAACTGCATGACCGTGATGCTGGAGAACGGCGTCATCCCCATCGTCAACGAAAACGATACCATCTCCGTCAGCGAACTCATGTTCACCGACAACGACGAGCTGTCCGGCCTGATAGCCTCCATGATGGACGCGCAGGCGCTGATTATCCTCAGCAACATAGACGGCATCTACGACGGACCGCCCTCCGAGCCCGCCTCGCAGGTCATCCGCGAGATAGGCCAGGGCAAGGACCTGTCCGCCTACATCCAGGCCTCCAAGTCCAGCTTCGGCCGCGGAGGCATGCTCACCAAGACCCACATCGCCCGCAAGGTGGCCGACGAGGGCATCAGCGTCATCATTGCCAACGGCAAGCGCGACAACATCCTGACCGACCTGGTGACGCACCCCGACACGACCCTCTGCACCCGCTTCGTGCCCGCCCCGCAGCCCGTGTCCAGCGTGAAGAAATGGATTGCCCACAGCGAAGGCTTCGCCAAGGGCGAAATCCACATCAACCGCTGCGCCACCGAGGTGCTGTACTCGGACAAGGCCGTCAGCATCCTGCCCGTGGGCATCACCGACATCCGCGGCGAGTTCGAGAAGGATGACATCGTGCGCATCGTCGACTTCGAGGGACGCGCCGTGGGCGTGGGAAAAGCCAACTGCGACTCCGCGCAGGCCCGCGAAAGCATGGGCAAGCACGGCAAGAAGCCCGTGGTCCACTACGACTACCTCTACATTGAATAATGAAGAATGAGGAATGAGGAATGAAGAATTAACAATGGACGATAACGTCCTAAGAATAATTCCAACCCATTCCCCCCGTTTTTAATTATTAATTATTAATTATTAACTTTTAAAGCCTCCCCCATGAACCTGAACGATACTTTCGCCGCCGTGCAGGACGCAGGCCGCGAACTCCTGGCGCTGGACGACGCCGCAATCAACCGGATACTGCTGGCCGTGGCCGACGCCGCCCTGCAAGAGACAGACTACATCCTGGCCGAGAACCGCAAGGACCTGGACCGCATGGACCCCGCCAACCCCAAATACGACCGCCTGAAGCTGACCGCCGAACGCCTGCAAGGCATCGCCGCCGACACGCGCAACGTGGCCGGACTGCCCTCGCCGCTGGGCCGCACGCTGAAGGAGAGCACCCTGCCCAACGGACTGCGCCTGAAGCGCGTCAGCGTGCCCTTCGGCGTCATCGGCATCATCTACGAGGCCCGTCCCAACGTCAGCTTCGACGTGTTCTCGCTCTGCCTGAAGAGCGGCAACGCCTGCATCCTGAAGGGAGGCAGCGACGCCGACTGCTCCAACCGCGCCATCGTGGACGTCATCCACCGCGTGCTCGGGCGCTTCGGCGTCAACCCGCACATCGTGGAGCTGCTGCCCGCCGACCGCGAAGCCACCGCCCAGCTGCTCCACGCCGACCGCTACGTAGACCTGCTGATACCCCGCGGCAGCGGCAGCCTCATCAACTTCGTGCGCCAGAACGCCACCATCCCCGTCATCGAGACGGGCGCCGGCATCTGCCACACCTACTTCGACCGCTACGGCGACCTCGCCAAGGGCGCCCCCATCGTGAACAATGCCAAGACGCGCCGCGTCAGCGTCTGCAACGCGCTGGACTGCCTCATCGTGGACGCCTCCCGCCTGGCCGACCTGCCCCGCCTCTGCGCCCCGCTGCAGGAGAGCCGCGTCGTCATCTGCGCCGACGGCCCCGCCTACGCCGCCCTCGACGGGCACTACCCCGCCCCGCTGCTGCAACCGGCCACGGACGAGGACTTCGGCACCGAGTTCCTGGACTACAAGATGGCCGTCAAGACCGTCGGCTCCATCGACGAGGCCCTGGCCCACATCCGCCGCTACGGCTCGCGCCACAGCGAGTGCATCGTGACCGAAAACAAGGAGCACGCCGCCCGCTTCTGCCGCGACGTGGACGCCGCCTGCGTCTACGTCAACGCCCCCACCTCGTTCACCGACGGCGCGCAGTTCGGCCTGGGCGCCGAGATAGGCATCAGCACCCAGAAGCTGCACGCCCGCGGCCCCATGGCCCTGGAGGAAATCACCACCTACAAGTGGATTGTCGAGGGCGAGGGACAGATACGGAAGTAAGGAATCAGAACACGGGAATCGTATAGACCAGGCCCAGCGAGACGCGCTGCGTGGAGTAGCCCTCGGCGCCCAGCGAGCGGGCACGGGCGGTGAGGCCGTAGTTCTTGTAGACCAGGTGCAGGAAGATGCGCAGCTCGCTGTTCTTCATCGGAAAATATTCCCCGCAAAGCTGCACGTTCCACGTGCGGCGGTAAAGGCCCTTCTCGTAAGGGCCGTTTTCTTTATACACGCTGCCCGTCTCGTAGGCGCCCTTGGCATAGACGTTCCAGTGGGGATGGATGCGGTAGTCGAAGTTCAGGATGGTGGTGAAGTAGGACACGTGCTGCGCCGTCACGCCGCCGTCGGGCAGCGAGGCCGAAAGCTCGCTCACCAGCCCCTTGCAGTCTATCCCCTCGCGCGAGTACATGAAGTCCACGTAGGCCACCACGGGGCCCTTCTCCCACACGTTGCCCGCCGTCAGGTACAGGATGTCGCGCTTGCGCGCCAGCTCGCCCCAGGAGACGGAGTAGCGCAGGTTCAGCCCGCGGTCCAGGAAGTACCCGTCCCAGTTGACGGTGGACAGCACGGGCACGCGCACCTTGCCCACGCCCTCGGGCGGGCCGTAGAGGAAGGCGCCGTCGTCCTTGGCGGCCGAGTTGTTCACCACCTGCAGGTTCAGCGTCTGCGTGGGCGAGAAGTTGACGGCCCCGTTCACACCGGCCTGGTAGCAGTCTATGTAGTTGTTGAAGTCGCTGAACTCGCGCACGCGGATGGCGTTCACCCAGTACTCGTAGCCGCTGAGCTGGATGGCCTGCTTGCCCGCGGTGAGGGTGAAGTGCGGGTTCATGCGCCAGGCCACCGAGGCCACCTCGACCGACGAGGAGAGGTTGTCCAGCGCATGGGGGTTGCTGTACTTGTTGAACGACTGGCGGAAGTGGTAGGAGAAGTTCTTGCCGAAGTCGCCCAACAGTTCCAGGCGCACGCCGTTTATCTTGAAGGCGGCCTCGTCCAGCGAGCCGTCCTTGAACTTGGCGGCCGCCGAGGTATAGAACTGCAGGTTCATGCTGCTGGAGCTGATGGACTTTCCGCCCTTGGTGAAGCGTTCCAGCAACGTGCGCCCCTCTTCGGGCTCTATCAGCGGTTCCTGCGCCCGCACACCCGTCCAGGCCGCCAGCAGGCAGGCTCCGAACAGGATTTTCGTCAGATGGTTACAACGTCTGTTCATATCGGTAGGTGGATTGGTAAATCAAAATAAAGGCTGCCGCAAAGAGGGGGAGGCCGCCCCGTCGCCGCTCCTTCCACAAATGTAAGGATTTCATTCCGAAGTAGGAACAGGCGGGAGCGTTATTTCCGGCAGACATGTTCTGAAACACCCGCCGGGCAGCGGCCGCGCCGCCCCCCTCTGCCGGGGCACGGCCGCAGCAACATAACGCCGGAGCGGCTCTTTTGTTTCGCGCCGGCGGAAAAAAAGGCGGGAAAGCCGGCATCCGGCCGCCCCTTGCCGACCATGCAAGCACGGTGCGCGGACCATGCAAGCACGGTGCACGGACCATGCAGGCACGGTGCGCGGACCATGCAGGCACGGTGCTCCCCCCTCCATCGCACACTTCCACGACCCCCTTCAGCAAGGTGCCAAAAAAGGCGGGTACACCGCGACGAGGCGGCCGACGTGTGCCGCTGTGTCGGGGTGTACCCGCCCGTGGGGTTATTGGCGGGGATGCAGGCAGGGCCCGCGTTCCCGTCCGGTTACTTCTTGGCAGCTTCCTGCGCCCATTCCTTGGCGCCCTGCTCCTTCAGCTTGGCGGTGAAGGCCTTGGCCTTTTCCATCGCCTCAGCCTCGTCTTCGGGGCTGGCGTAGGCGTGCTTGTAGCCCTTCACTACGTTCCACTCGCCGCGGGTGAAGTCGGGGAACTCAACGGCAGCGCAGCCGTTGTCCATCGAGAGCTCGCCCAGTTCGGCCAGACAGCACCACTCGGCCAGGTCGTAAACGTCCATATCGAGGGGCAGACCGTTCTGGAGGCAGTAGACCAGACGGCTGTCCATGATGAAGTCCATACCGCCGTGGCCGCCCACTTCCTTGGCCATCTCGCCGTACTTCTTCAGGATGGGGTGCTGGTATTTCTCAACCAATGCCTGCATCTCGGCAGCGGGCAGGAAGCCGTGCGAGCTCAGGTTGTCCACCTTGGGCTGTACGCCCGACGCGCTCATCTGTGCGGCATCCAGCGCATAGCCTTCTACGGGATACTTGTTGGCGAAGCCCTTGGTACCGGTCAGCTGGTAGAGGCGGTTGTAGGGCTGGGGAGTCATGACGTTGTGCTGTATTTCGATGACCTTGCCGTTGGCGGTGCGAATGAGGGTGGTGGTGTGGTCGCCGTTGCGGAAGTTGTTGCAGGTGGAGTCTGTGCGGGCCTCAACCAGCGCCTTGCCCACAACGGACTTGGTATCCATGGCCACCAGCGTAGTCATGCGGTCGCCGCGGTGAATGTCGAGCGCCTGTGCCACGGGGCCAAGGCCGTGAGTGGCATAAACGTCGCCGCGATGGCGCATGTTGTACTCCAGACGCCAGCCCAGCTTGTCGTTCTCGCCGGTCTTCCAGTACCAGTCCCAGAAGTCGCTCAGGTTGTGGATGTAGGCTCCCTGTGCACGGATTACTTCGCCGAACACGCCGTTCTGGGCCATGTTCAGGGTGTTCATCTCGAACCAGTCGTAGCAGCAGTTCTCCAGAATCATGCAGTGCTTGCGGGTCTTCTCGCTCAGGTCGATAAGCTCCCAGCACTCCTTCAGGTTCATGGCCGAGGGCACCTCGATGGCTACGTTCTTGCCGTTCTCCAGCGCACACTTGGCAATGGGGAAGTGGTGGAGCCAGTCGGCGGCGATGTAAACCAGGTCGATGTCGTCACGCTTGCAGAGTTCTTCGTAGCCCTTCTCGCCGGAGTAGGTGGCAGCCTTGGGCATGGAAGCGGCCTTCAGGAACTGCTGGCAGGCCTCGGCACGCTCGGGGATGTAGTCGCAGAGGGCCACAATCTGCACACCGGGAATATATGTGAAGCGCTGCACGGCTCCGGGGCCGCGCATGCCCAGTCCTACGAATCCTACACGTACAACCTCCATCTTCGGAGTAGTCAGTCCCAGCACGCTCTTCTGTCCTTCGGGACGGGCGGGTGACTGTACCACGATGGTACCGTTTTTCCATTCCCACTGCGTGCCTTTGTCGTTGGTCTGCACCTGAGAGGCAGGCTGCGTTGAGCATGCGCCCAAAGCCAGACACACGGCAAACAATAAAGTTCCAATTTTTCTCATGATTTTTTTCGTTTTAGATTAGAAAATATAAATAGTTCACAAATATAGTAAAGTATGGTTTACGAACCAACAGTTTCCCCAAATCCTTTTCCCACAGGGGCAAAGAAAAGCCGTTTCATTCAGAAATGGAGACATTCGTCACCCGCTCCAGCAGGAAGCGGCTGCGGTTGGGGTGGAAGGGCGGGTATTCGGTGTTGGTGCGGATGGTATTGTTTCGGAACACCAGCCCGTCCACCGACTTGGCGTAGAGGATGGGGGCGTCGAAGGTGTCGAACTCGTTCTGCTCGATGACGATGCCGCCCCCGGGGCCGCCGTGGAAGTAGGCCTGCTGCTTGTCCAGCTCGGGTATCTCGGGGTAGATGGAGATGACGGCATTGGTGAACTGGTAGAGGCTGGTGAGGGCGTTGATGAAGCGGTTGCCGCGGATGACGACGTTGCGGCAGGCGCCCGTCTCGTACCAGCCGTTGCAGTCGCCGCAGAGCAGGATGGCCGTGCCCGAGGTGTGGTCGAAGGTGTTGCCCTCAACCAGCGTGGGGCGCGGGGTGCTGAAGAGGGCTCCGCGCGCGCGGTTGTTGCGGATGAGGTTGCCCGTGAACTCCACTTCGGGCGCCCACGTCAGGTTCTCGATGCCGAAGCCGGCCTCGGGGGTGATGCCGGCCTCCAGCGGACGGCGGAAGGTGATGGCAAACTCGCGCGCGCCCTTCACGGCGGACTTGTCATAGGGACGGATGGAGTCTATCACGTTGGCCGCGCCCACGGTCTCCATGGTGCGCGAGCGGACAAACTGCACCTCGTCGCCCGCGCGGCCCCACTCGAAGCCCCAGGCCTGGTCGTGCATGTAGCGTGCCACGAGGGTACGGTCGTCCGGGCGGGCAATGACCTTCAGGTAGGTGCCGTGCACGTTGATGGCGTCGTCCATCATGCCCTCGTAGAGGCCGTTGCGCGACACGATGCGTCCCTTGCAGCCCGAGAAGTGGGTGGCGTCGGCCTGCGTGGTGAAGTAGCGCGGGTCGTCGTCGCCCTTCAGGCAGACGCTGAAGCGCTCCAGCGTGATGTTCTCGCAGAGCTGTGCCAGCAGGCCCATGCCTTCGGCGTAGTGTACCTGTATGTTCTCCAGGCGGGTGTCGGTGTTGTGGGAGAGGAAGAGCCCCGGGGCGGGACGTCCCCAGCCGCGCATCACGAAGATGGTGCCCGGTGTGAGTTTCTCGTCCTTCCACTCGGGTGCCAGCACCATGCCTTTCTTGATGGCGCGCGCTCCCTTGGTGTTGCAGCCGCGGTCTCCGGCGTTGTGGACGATGCGGCGGGTCTCCTTCTCGAAGGGGATGCCCCAGCTGTGGCGCACGGTCCAGCCGCCGCCGTAGGCCTCGAAGACACTGTCCTTGCCGATGCGCCACTTCACCCACGGAGCGGGCCGGAAGATGATGCCCCGCTGGGGGTCGCTGGAGATGATTTCCACCTGCGCGATGTGGGGATTGGCGAAGTCGATGCTGAAGTTCTTCAGCGTGCAGCCCTCGGAACGGAGCAGCGAGACGGGCAGCATGCGCCCGTGGAAGACGAACGACGCGCCGCCGCCGTCCACCGTGAGGCGCCGGAAGCCTTCGAGCGGAAGGCCCACGTGCTTGGGATTGTCCTGGTCGTGGTTGGAAATGTAATACTCGCGCTCGGCCGAGCCTTTCTCATAGAAGTTGTACGTGCCCTCGTGGAAGCGGATGACAATGCTGTCGCCTTCGCGGCATTCTTCCTTCACCTTGTCCAGCAACTTCTGGAGCAGGGGCGAGGCGTTCTTCGGGCTGCCGGCCTTCAGGCCGTAGTAGGCCACGTCGTACACTCTGGTCTCCTGCGCCCGGACCGACAGGCCGGCACAGAGAAAACACCATACAAGCAAGAGGGAGATTTTTCCCGGGGAATGTGCATTCATCTGATTCTATCCGTTGACTAAGGTTACAATAAGCAAAGGTTCCTTTTGAGAGGGGGGGCAACGCCGCCCGCCGTCCGATTCGGGCGCAAAGATAGTAAAAGGCAAGTGCAGAGGCAAACGAAAACGGAGTTTTCTGGCCGGGCCATGCCGGGCCGTATCCCATTTCTTATCCAAAGAGAGTAATTTTTGCCTATCTCTTTGACGGCAAGGAGGTACTTTTCGCATTTTATCCCTATCTTTGCTATCCATTAAAATACATCAACTAAAGAAGCAGATTATGAAGAACTTTACTTGCGTACAGGACATCGGCAACCTGAAGACCGCACTTGCCGAAGCATTCGAGATCAAGAAAGACCGTTTCAAATACGTCGGGCTGGGCCGCAACAAGACGCTGATGATGATATTCTTCAACTCCAGCCTGCGCACCCGCCTCAGCACCCAGAAGGCCGCGCTGAACCTGGGCATGAACGTCATCGTGCTGGACATCAACCAGGGAGCCTGGAAGCTGGAGACCGAGCGCGGCGTCATCATGGACGGCGACAAGCCCGAACACCTGCTGGAGGCCATCCCCGTGATGGGCTGCTACTGCGACATCATCGGCGTGCGTTCCTTCGCCCGCTTCGAGAACCGCGACTACGACTACAACGAAGTCATCCTGAACCAGTTCATCCAGTACTCCGGCCGCCCCGTGTTCTCCATGGAGGCCGCCACACGCCACCCGCTGCAGAGCTTTGCCGACCTCATCACCATTGAGGAATACAAGAAGACCGCCCGTCCCAAGGTGGTCATGAGCTGGGCTCCGCATCCGCGCCCGCTGCCGCAGGCCGTGCCCAACTCGTTTGCCGAGTGGATGAACGCCACGGACTATGAGTTCGTCATCACCCATCCCGAAGGCTACGAGCTCGACCCGAAGTTCGTGGGCAACGCCCGCGTGGAGTACGACCAGATGAAGGCCTTCGAGGGCGCCGACTTCGTCTACGCCAAGAACTGGGCCGCCTACACGGGCGACAACTACGGACAGATACTGAGCAAGGACCGTGCCTGGACGGTGAGCGACCGGCAGATGGCCGTCACCAACAACGCCTACTTCATGCACTGCCTGCCCGTGCGCCGCAACATGATTGTGACCGACGACGTCATCGAAAGCCCGCAGAGCATCGTCATCCCCGAAGCCGCCAACCGCGAGATTTCGGCCACGGTGGTGCTGAAGCGCCTGCTGGAAAGCCTCTGACCCGGCGGCCCGAGCGGCCGCACACGGAAGCGGCCGCACGGAGCGGCCTAAAACCGGGCTGCGGGCAAGTCCTGTTCCCTGCCTCGGATAACCAGACTCCCCGCCTTGGGCAGCCCAAGGCGGGGAGGGAGCCGGGCATACGCCCGGACAATCATTTGAAAAAGATACAGCCGGAGAGAGGAAGCCGCCTACTTCGCCACTTCCTGCCCGGCGGCCACCCAGCCGTTGAAGCCCGTGCCCAGTTCGTAGACCTTGAAGCCCTTTCCGCTGAGGATGGAGGCCGCCTTCTTGCTGCGCTTGCCGCTGCGGCAGTAGAGGGCCACGGGACGGCCGGCCTGCAGCACGGAGTCGGCCACGGAGGCAAACGCCTCGTCCAGCACGTTGATGTTCACACTGCCGGGGATGTGTCCCTCGGAATACTCGCCCACGGTGCGCACGTCGAGGCGCTGCACTTCGGGGTCTTTTATCACGTCGGCAAAGTCCGTAACCGACAGGGTCTCGAAGCCTCCCCCCTTCTGCTGGCAGCCGAAGAGCGAGGAGAGCAACATACAAAAGGAAGCCAAAAAAGTTTTCATATCCAGGTTTTACAATGTACAACAATCATTCGGCACCGGCTTCGGGCACGTACTCGAAGGCGTAGGTCTTCATGCCCTCCTTCTGGGTCTGGAGGCTGAAGAAGAGCTTCACCCGGTTCACTCCCGGAGCGGCATAGTGCCACAAGGGGACGGAGACGTAGGCGCGCTTGGTGTAGTCCTGCACATCGCTGCTCACGTCGTGATAGAACGTAAGGCGGACAGTCCGCCCTCCTTCGCCGTCGTCGGTCACCTCGTCTTCCACAAAGCCCAGGGCGTGCTTGCCCTGCTGCTTCACGGCCAGCACCAGGTTCAGGTAGTCATGTCCCATCCAGATGCTGGTCACGTCGGCCGGTTCGGTCTTCACCCCGCCTTCAAACCCGTCGGCAGGTTTGGGCAGGGGGGCAATGGCCTGCGTCAGGGCATAGAGCACCGCTCCCTGCCCTCCGTCGGAGGTCTGCTCCACGGCGTAGTTGCTGACGATGCGCACCAGCGAGTCGGGCGTGATGTGCAGGCCCGAAGCGTCGGTCAGCACGGCGTAAGTCTCTCCCGCGTCGGTCGTCACCGAACGGAGGGAACCGTCGGCTCCCGAACGGGCGGTGAGGAACTCCATCTTCACCGAAGGGTAATGATACTCGTCGGCGCCGCAGGCCGCCAGCAGGCAGAGGGCACACACCAGGAAGGCATATCGGCAGAATCGGCTCATGACTTGGCTTTCAGGTAATTGGTCAGGGGGTTGGCATACATCAGGAGCAGCTTTGAGCGCAGGAAGTCCTCGTCCTTGCCGGACAGGCTGATGCGTTCCAACTGCTGTTCCACGTAGCTCTCAAAGCGCTTCTTGTCCGCGGCGGTGTAGTGGGCGACCATGTCGGCATTGCCCGCCAGCAGGTCGTGTGCCACGTAGTTGTTGGGATAGAGGCGGTAGTTGGCATGGATGCCGCGGTCTATCAGCGCAGAGATGCGGGCAAAGAGTTCGGGCTTGGGCAGGGAGCGGTCCATCCCGGCCAGGGCGGCGTTGATGCAGGGCGCCACCTGGAAGTGTACATGCCCCTTGTAGCCGTAGAGGCCCGTCTGCATGTTCAGCAGGTCGTCGGCCTGTGTCTTCTTGTATTCGGGGTTGTCGCGCTTCAGCTGGAACTCCTGCGCCTTCAGGAAGTCGCAGGGGTCAAACTCGTAGGAAATGGCCAGGGGGACGATGTTCAGCTCCGACAGGCGGTCTACGATGTCGCCCTCTCCGCCCATGGCCATCATCTTGAGCACGCTGTCCTGCGTGCGGTCGTCAGAGTCCTTGGCGCGGCCCTCGCGCTGCGCAATCCAGATGGACTGCTTCTTGTCGCGGATGGTGTGGTGCATGTAGCGCGACATGCGTGCCGACGATTCCAGCTTCTGCCGCATGGTGAGGGCACGCTGCACGATGAACGACTTGTTGACCCTCACCAGCTTCTTGATCCAGGGATAGATGAGCAGGTTGTCGCCGATGGCAATCTCCACCGTGTCCATGCCTTGCTCCACCAACATGACGGACAGGAAGCCCGAGTCGAGAATGATGTCGCGGTGGTTGGACACGTACGTGTAGGCCCCGGACTTGTCCGTCAGGGCGGTGTGGTCCAGTGTCACCCCGTCCGAAGCCTCCTTGATGAGTTTCCTCAGCAGGCCGTAGCAGAAAGTCTTCTGGAAGTCCAGCTTGGTCTTGCAGGCACGCATCTGCGCGGCAAGGGCCTCGTAAGGCACACCGGGCATCACGGCACAAACCACCTGCCGGAAAGCAGGGTCGGCAATCAGTTCCTCGAATATCTGAGGAAGCTCTTCGTCGTTGTAGGGACGAATCTCGTCAAAATCCTCGTTCATAAGCGTGAGTTTATTTAAGTTCTTGAGTTCTTAAGTTTTTGAGTTCTTGAGTTCTTGAGTTCTTGTGGTTTTGAGGTTTTGAGGTTTTAAGTTCTTAACCTGAGTTTTGGATAAGAAATATGCTTGAAAATTAGTTAGAATGCTCTATTATATGTATCTTTATAGTGTGAAAATCAAAACGATAGCATATAATT
>NZ_CASFWU010000055.1 GCF_949298305.1 uncultured Bacteroides sp.
GACGGTCATCGACACCTATTCCAAAATCGGATTCGCCAAACTTTACGACAGGAAGAACGCGCTCGTGGCGGCGGACATGCTCAATGACAGGGTGGTTCCCTTCTTCGAGCAGCACGACCTGAAACTGATGAGGATGCTCACGGACAGGGGAACCGAATACTGCGGAAACAGGGAAACACATGAATACGAGCTGTATCTGGCCATCGAGGACATTGATCACTCCAAAATCAAGGCCAAGAGTCCGCAGACAAACGGCATCTGTGAACGCTTCAACAGGACTGTCCAGAACGAATTCTACGCTATCGCTTTCAGAAAGAAGATATACACCTCGATAGAACAACTGCAGGCAGACCTCGACGCTTGGATGAACTCTTATAACACGCAAAGGACGCACTCCGGAAAATACTGTTTCGGGAAAACACCCATGCAGACTTTCCTCGAAGGAATTGAGGTGGCAAGGAAATATCTGTTGCAGGATGCAGGGAAAATACAACCTGATAAGCAGGTTATTGGCTCATCAGGTTGTGAGAGTGAGAATAGTTGCGTATCTTCGCAGATGGCATCGGACACTTTTTTGTTCGATAGTATAGAAAATGTCAGAACAAGTCTTGACTATTACACCTTATACAAACAAATTATTACGACTTTTTATAAACTCTTGAATAGTATTTATTTAAGGTTGAAATATTTATAAAGTGGAGCAACCATCAATGATTGATAGATTTGGTCGTTCTCTAACAATGATTTAACCTCTGTTTCATTCATGAGGTGTACCGTCAATTCTTCCGTTTCGTCCAACGACTGATTGGATATTTTCTCTACACCTACAGCAAGAAAGCAATGTGTCAAGTTACTCATTGAACCTGGATTAGGGGCAATGGTCATTAACTTGCTCCATTCGCCATTTCCGTAACCTGTTTCTTCAAGCAGTTCGCGTTGAGCCGCTTCAAGGGGCTGTTCGCCCTTCTCCATCACTCCACAAGGAAGTTCGATACTATTCACACCTAATCCGTGACGGTATTGTTTCTCCATGATAAACTGACCGTTCTTAGTTATTGCGATTACATTCACCCAATCCGGGTATTCAAGGACATAGTACTCCTCTATGATGCGCCCATCGGGCAACTCTACTTTGTCACGTCTTGCCGTAAGCCACGGTCTCTGAATGATGTATTCTCTGTCGAGAACTTTCCATTTGCTAAGTTTATTGTCCATATTCTATTACTATATCATTGGGTGTATTGAATCTGTATTCACTGTTGATACCTGCACTATTACGGCATCCCCACAATGCAAGTCCGAAATCAACTCCTGCCGAATGAGCACATTGACTATCATATTCCGTGTCGCCAATATAAACGACTTCTTCCGCAAGGATTTGATTCCGATTTAGGTATGTCAATATAGGGTCAGGATATGGCTTGGGCTTAGGTGAATCATCCACACAGATGATGGAATCAAAGTAATGACTAACTCTGTGAGGTACAAAATCCGTCTCAAACTCAGACTTCGTTTTAGAAGTTATTATCCCCAAGCGATAACCTTTATCGCGTAACGCTGACAACATTTTACTTATTCCATCAAACAGACCTATACTATTGTGGTATTTCTGCATCATCTCGTTCCAATATCCGTTGGCTCCTATCGTATCCACAATTCCTAATCTTTCAAGAGCAACTTCACCAGGTATTCCCAAAGCAAAGCATAACTTATCTGTTGGGATAGATGTATGTGAATACTGCATTACAGTATCTTGTAAACTATGCAAAACAGCAAATTCAGTGTCAAGTAAAGTTCCGTCAACATCGAATATTATATGCTTGTATTTCATTGGCTTCTGTAAAAACTTGATTATAACACAAAAGTACTCAAAATATAATGTAATAACGAAAATGAAGAAATATTATTTTTCTGTCCGCAATTCTTTTAGTACCTTTGTGGCATCAGAGTTGTCACATTGAAGCATAACAATGAAGAACTCAGAAATACGAACGGTTGCTATCTCATTACCCAATTTTCAAGCAATCCGACCAACCGATTTATTCTAAGCGAGTTATCTTCTCTTGCAAAAGTTACAAAAATTTTCTGTATTGCAGACGATTTCTGCAAGGTATTTGAGAAAAGCGCTTCCGATTTCTCTTAAAGACGGATGTTTCCTATTCCAAACGTAACCGTAAATGCAGTATGAGCGAAAGCGAGATAATCACCATTTTTCATCTGCTTTCACATGGGTCAGTTTTGTAATTTCAAACATTATTATCTTAATCACGTGGCAACCGCCTTATCCTCCGACTTTCCGGAATTGCTTTCTTATAGCCGTTTTAGCCAAATCGAGCACAGGGTCATCATTCCCTTGGTGATGTTCATCCGCCTGATCGGTTTCTAGCTTTTTTATGCTGGAATCCCATTTATCAGGGTATCGGCTTAACTCCTTAGCCACTTAACTACCAAGTTCAGTAACTTAAGTTAAATGAATATGCTTGAGTCGGATAGGTGACATAAATTGTATGGTAAAATTACCATTTATGCCTTCTTCTTCAATGAATGATTCCTTGAGCGCTGTAAGACGGTATAGGGGAAGGTTTGAAACCTAAGGGTCTTATGTTTGAAACATAGACCCCTTATGTTTGAAACATAGGCCCCTTAGGGTTAAACCTCATTTTTGGGGAGCGAGACCAACTGAAGTACGACTTGTCTCTCTATTGTCAAGAAAATGTACTATTGCAAGGTGGGAAAGATTGTTTCAGCAAGTAAATCCGGCATGACCTCAAGGGGCCAGGATGATTTCCTGTATATAACTTTCTGAGCAATGCGTTCTCGTAGACAAAATAATAGTGCATAAAGGTCTTCAAACGGCATGTGCAAAATAAGCACTTTTTGCAAGTGTATTCAGGATAGAGAATTTCTTACTCCAAATGTCGGATGAATCCCAAAAGAAATGTAAGAAAATTCCCAGCAGACGCATAACAGCTGCCTGTTGGGAATTCCTGTTTTGTGTGTTGTGAGCACCTACAGCTTGTGTTTCTTCGCAAACTCCCCGGACACCGAGTTGCTGAAACTGCGGCAGACATCGGCGGCAAACTCAATGCCGCAGCGGATGATCTTGTCCCACGTGGCCTCGTCCAGCCCGGCATACAGCTCTTCGCGGCGGATGTCGTATTTCAACAGTCCGTAGATGATGCCCGCGTTGAAGTTGTCGCCTGCTCCCACGGTGCTGACGGCTTCCATGGGCTCTATGGAATAGTTTTTGACGAGTTTGTCCGTACGCAGCGCCACTTGTTCACCTCCGGCGGTGCAGAGGAAGTTGGGACAGTAGAACTTGATTTTATCTTTATAGATTTTGTCGGCATCGCGCAGATTGTACATGTAGTAGAAGTCTTCCTGCGAGCCGCGCACGATGTCGGCATACTCCAGGTTCTCGATGATGGTGGGCGCCAGCTTGATGGCCTCTTCCTTGTGCGAGGCGCGGAAGTTGGGGTCGTAGTAGACGATGGCCTTCCGTTCGCGTGCCCGGTCCAGCAGTTCCAGTATCTTGTCGCGCAGCACGGGGTTCAGGGCATAGTAGGAGCCTATGACTACAATGTCATCTTCCTCCAGTTCCGGAAAAACCACGTCCAGCCGTTGCTTGGGATAGTCTTTGTAGAAGATGTATTCGGCGTCGCTGTGTTCGTTGAGGAAGGCGAGCGATACGGGCGACTTGCCGTCGGGGAACACATTGACGTGTTCGGTGGACAGGCCGTTGTCGCGCATGAATTGCAGGATGATGTTGCCTACGTGGTCGTTGCCCGTCTCGCTGATGAAGAGGACGGGAACGCCTACCCGTGCCAGCGACACGATGCCGTTGAACACGGAGCCTCCGGGCACGGCAGCCGTGGGCCGCCCGCCCTGGAAAATGATGTCGAGAATGGTTTCGCCGATGCCGATTACTTTTCGCATAATGATCTTGATTTTTCTCCGAGGTAGCCGCCGTGGTGGCGTTTGGAATAGTCTTCAATGGTAAAGCCGGTCTGCTTCATGGTCTGTACCACCAGAATGTCGCCGATGACGGTCATTACCGTGGTCGAGGTGGTGGGAGTCATGCCCAGGGCGCAGACTTCCTTCGGGCTTCCGGTGCTCAGGCAGACGGTGGCCTCCTGGGCCAGCGGGCTGTCGGGGTTGCCGGTGATGACGATGAATTTGAGTTCCGGGTTCAAGTTGTGTGCCAACTGGGTCAGTTCCACAATCTCGCGTGTCTTTCCGGAGTTGGAGATGAGCAGCAGCAGGTCGTTCTCCTGCAGGATGCCCAAATCGCCGTGCTGTGCCTCGCTGGGATGAAGGAATACGGCGGGAATGCCGGTCGAGCAGAAGGTGGTGGCTATGTTCATGGCAATCTGTCCGGCCTTACCCATGCCGGAAGTCACCAGCTTGCCTTTTCGTATGTGAACATGGTCTACAATCAGCGCTACTGCTTTCTCGTATGCGTCCGTCACCGGGATGTTCAGTACGGCCTGTGCCTCTTGGCGCAAAAGTTCTTGAATGGATGCTGTCATCATGTTTCTTCTTTTGAAATTCCGGGACTCCGTCCGGTTGCTGCCTGCGCATCCTGAATGGGCTTGCGGGGCTTCCTTGGCAGAGGTTCCAATATGCAAATATCTGCAATTTTCCATAAACCGCAATAAGTTTTATTGTATTTTTGCTGCCTCAATCAGTGGAAACGTTGGAATGAAGAAGTTAGAGCAATTTCAGACAGAAGAGCAGTACAACCTGCATACGCTGCCCAACGGCCTGCGCATCATACACCAGCCGCTGGCATCGCGCGTGGCCTATTGCGGCTTTGCCGTCGACGCCGGTACGCGCGACGAACTGGAGCAGGAGCAGGGCATGGCCCATTTTGTAGAGCACCTGATTTTTAAAGGCACGCGGAAACGGCGGGCCTGGCACATCCTGAACCGCATGGAGAATGTGGGCGGAGACCTCAACGCCTATACCAACAAGGAGGAGACGGTCGTCTACTCGGCCTTCCTGGCCGAACACTTCGGCCGTGCCTTCGAGCTGCTGGCCGACATCGTGTTCCATTCCACCTTCCCGCAGCGCGAGATTGAGAAGGAGACGGAGGTCATCATTGACGAAATACAGTCTTACGAGGACAACCCGGCCGAGCTGATATTCGACGACTTCGAGGACCTCATCTTCCGCGGCCATCCGCTGGGGCGGAACATTCTGGGCAAGCCCGACCTGCTGCGCACCTTCCGGACCGAGGATGCGGCCGGCTTTACCCGCCGTTACTACCGGCCCGGGAATGCCGTGTTCTTTGTCTTGGGCAATGTGGACTTCCGCCAGGTGGTGCGGATGGCCGGGAAATGGGTGGGCGACCTGCCCGCGTCGGCCTCGGCGGAAGGCTGCCGGCGCACCCCGCCGCCCCTGTATGTGCCCGACCGCGTCGTGATGGACAAAGGCACCAACCAGGCGCATGTGATGATAGGCGGACGCGGCTACAACGCTTACGACGAAAGGCGGACCGCTCTCTACCTGCTGAACAATATCCTGGGCGGCCCCGGCATGAACAGCCGCCTGAACCTCTCGCTGCGCGAGCGCCGCGGACTGGTGTATAACGTCGAATCCAACCTGACGGCTTACACCGACACGGGCACCTTCTGCATCTACTTCGGATGCGACCCCGGCGACGCGGACCTGTGTACCCACATTGTCTACAAGGAACTGAAGCGCCTGCGCGACAACCGCCTGACCTCGGCGCAGCTGGCCGCTGCACAGAAGCAACTGATAGGGCAGATCGGAGTGGCTTCGGACAACAACGAGAACAATGCCCTGGGCATGGCCAAGACCTTCCTGCACTACAACCGCTACGAGTCGCAGGCCGCCGTCTGCCGCCGCATCGGCGAGCTTACTTCCTCCCAGCTGCTGGAAGTGGCGAATGAGGTGCTGGAAGAGAATTACCTCTCAAAACTGGTCTATCTCTGATGCCCCGTCCCGTCTGGTTTCTTTGATTTTGACGGGAAGAATGCATTTATAATGGAAAACTGTCAATTTAATTTGCGATTTATTTGCTTTTTTGAATATCTTCCTTTACTTTTGATGTCATTAATCCATTAAATTGATAGCTTATGAAAAAGTTTTTAGTACTCTTGATCGCTATGATTGCTTACGGTTCGGCATCGTTTGCACAGAAGGGACAGTCTGAAGCAGGTGTTTATTTCAACTACGGTACTGAAATGAATATCGGTTTGGGTGTGAAATACCGTTATAGTTTTACTGACAACTGGCGCATTGAGCCGGCTTTCAACTACTTCTTCAAGCATGACTACGTTTCCATGTGGGACTTGGGTGCCAATGTCCATTATCTTTTCCCGGTTGCAGAGGCAATAAAAATTTATCCGTTAGCGGGATTGCATTATGCCAATGCCACAGCCCATGTGAAGGATTTAGGTGCTGATAAGAATGAAAGTGATGGCAAACTGGGTGTTAATGTTGGTGTAGGAGCCGATTTCAAGGTAGCTCCTTCTTTGGCAATTGATGTTGAAGCCAAATATCAGATTATTAGCGACTTCGACCAATTCGTTATCAGTGCGGGCATTACGTATAGTTTCTGATAGGACTGAATTCTCACCATAATTTGCTGCGTTTTGCAGGAAAATGCTGATTCCTTCCTTAAGGAAGAACTCGATATTCGGACGAAGGCTGTCTCAAATGAGTTTTGGGACAGCCTTTTTTATGGAGGGAAATCGAACATCATTCCGGAGGCTGTGTGAAAATATTGTCTCTTCGTGCGGTTCCGTACGGCAGAAACACGGCGTTTCGCTTCTTTCGGTGCGTGGCTTTTCCGTTCAGGCGAGTACATTCGCTGTGTATGCCGGAAACGTAAAAATGCTTGCAAAAAGTCGCCGTAATGGGGCATTTGCTGACAAGTCCTTTTTGCGGAAACTGCAAGATGGAGGCCGGGAAACGCTTTCCGGGCTGCTTGGAGGGGGGACCGTGCTTGCTCCGTCTGTCTACCGTGCTTGCTCCGTCCGCGCAGATTGCTTGTGCCAAGCGGCCGGAATGCTTGTGAAAAGTGTGCAGATTGCCTGCGTGGAATGCCCCGAAGCCTTGTCACGCCCCTCCGCAAGGGGAGCCGGCTCCTCTCCAGCGGCTTCCGGAAGCCGAAAAGGGCGCATTACCCTCTCCCGAAAGCCGTTTTTTACTCTCTTTCAAATGTAAGGATTTCGCTATCCGCCTGCCATGCAGCCGATTGCGGTTTTCCGCTTCCGTTTTTTCGTTCAATCCCGCAGGAAGGCCGAAAGAACGGCTTCTCGCGCGACCGAAAAGTCAAAGTGTCAAAATGTAAGGGGAGGGATATGGTGCCGGCACGGTGAAAATGGTTTTGCCCGAGTCTGGGGCAATCCCTAACTTGGGTTGGATTTGTGTCCGGATTGTTCCGGGCTTGAAAATGTGCCCGCATACTCTCCGGGCTGGTTGCAAATCCGGATGATGCCGTGAAACGTTGCGTTTCTCGGTAAGAGATATGATTGATTTTGTGCTGTCTTTTCGGTCAGACTAAGGTTTCCGGCTGTGGAGTGGGTGAGGAGCCTTCCTGTGTCTCTGCGGCTGTTTCTGCCGATGCGGCCTGTTCTTCGGCCTCGGCGTGTGCCTTGGCGGCCTCGATGCCGGCCAGTAAGTCGCGGTCGCTTTTCAGCTTCTTCAGGGCCATCTGGGCGGCGTTCTGCTGCGATTCTTTCTTGGAGTAACCCGTACCCTTTCCGGCAGAGACGCCTTCGATGCGCACTTCGGTATGGAACATCGGGTTGTTCTCCTTGTCCAGGAACTGTTCTATCAGCTCGAAGGAGACTTCCATCTTGTTCTTCTGGCTCCATTCGATGAGCTTGGACTTGAAGTTGACCTCCTTGCGCGACATCTTGTCGAGGTCGATGTAGTGCCTGAAGATTTTCTGCTCCATGAACTGCTTGCAGCGGTCGTAGCCCTGGTCCAGGTAGATGGCGCCTATGAAGGCCTCGAAGGCGTTGCCGTACATGTAGCTGTTGTGCGACGAGGAGCGCGAGGAGTATTTCACCAGTTTGTCCAGCCCTATTTCCACGGCCAGCTTGTTCAGCGTCTCGCGCTGCACTATCTTGGAGCGGGTGTTGGTGAGGAAGCCTTCGCGGCGTCCCTCGAAGTGGCGGTAGACGATGTCGCCCACAATGGCGTCCAGGATGGCGTCGCCCAGGAATTCGAGCCGTTCGTTGTTCAGGGGGCGGCCCTCTTCGGAGCGGAGGAGGGTGGACTTGTGGAGCAGTGCCTGGCGGTAGATGCGGATGTCGCGGGGAAAGAAGCCGAGTATCCTGTAAAAACAAAGATAAGACTCCCTGTCCTTGCGGAACAGGAGCCTTATCTTGTCTATTTGGTTACGTAACACGGCGAATTATTCTGCGTATTTCTTGAAGATGACGCACGCATTATGACCGCCGAATCCGAATGTGTTGGACAGGGCTACGTTCACTTCGCGCTTCTGTGCCTTGTTGAACGTGAAGTTCAGGTCATAGTCGATGTTCTCGTCGTTGTCTCCCTCTTCGTGGTTGATGGTCGGAGGAACTATGCCGTTCTTGATGGCAAGGATGCTTGCGATGGACTCTACCGCACCGGCAGCGCCCAGCAAGTGGCCCGTCATGGACTTGGTGGAACTGATGTTCAGTTCGTAGGCATGTTTTCCGAATACTTCCTGAATGGCTTTCACCTCGGAAATGTCACCCACGGGAGTGGATGTACCGTGAACGTTGATGTAGTCTACCTCTTCGGGCTGCATTTCTGCATCTTCCAGCGCGTTTCTCATCACCAGCTTGGCACCCAGTCCTTCGGGGTGGGAGGCGGTGAGGTGGTGAGCGTCGGCAGACATGCCCACACCGGCCACTTCGGCATAAATCTTGGCGCCGCGGGCCTTGGCGTGTTCCAGCTCCTCGAGGATGAGGCAGCCGCCGCCTTCGCCCATGACGAAACCGTCGCGGCTGGCGCTGAACGGGCGTGAAGCGGTTTCAGGAGACTCGTTGCGGGTAGAGAGGGCGTGCATGGCGTTGAATCCGCCTACACCGCAAGCGGCAATGGCAGCTTCGGAACCACCGGTTACGATGGCGTTGGCCTTGCCCAGGCGAATCAGGTTGAACGCATCGGCAATGGCGTTGGTGGAAGTGGCACATGCAGAGCAGGTGGCATAGTTGGGGCCATGGAAGCCGTAAAGGATGGAAATCTGTCCGGCGGCAATGTCCGAAATCATCTTGGGGATGAAGAACGGATTGAACTTGGGACCCATCTCCTTGCCGTTGATGGCATAGTTGCCGGCTTCTTCTTCAAATGTGCGGATGCCGCCAATGCCGGCACCGAATATAACACCGATTCTATTCAGATCCTCATTTTCGACATCAAGACCGGAATCTGTAACGGCTTGCTTGGCCACAGCGATGGCATATTGGGTGTACAGGTCCATCTTGCGGGCTTCCTTGCGGTCGATATATTCGTTTGCATTGAAGTCCTTCACTTCGCATGCAAATTGGGTCTTGAAAAGTGATGCGTCGAAATGAGTAATAGGTCCCGCTCCGCTAACTCCATTCACAAGGTTGTCCCAGAATTCCTGGACGTTGTTGCCAATGGGGGTAACGGCACCGAGACCTGTTACTACAACTCTTTTTAATTCCATACTAAGAAATGAATGGATTAAGATTACTTAGCGTGTTCTTCGATGTAAGATACAGCATCGCCTACAGTACCAATCTTTTCAGCCTGGTCGTCGGGGATAGAAATGCCGAATTCTTTTTCGAATTCCATGATAAGCTCTACAGTGTCAAGAGAATCAGCTCCCAGGTCGTTAGTGAAGCTAGCTTCATTAGTAACTTCTGATTCTTCTACGCCTAATTTGTCGACGATAATCGCTTTCACTCTTGATGCAATTTCAGACATAACTTTAAGTTTTTAATTAATAATTAGTTTTATTTCTTTAATTTTGCGGAGCAAAGGAAGAAATATTTATCCTTTCTCGCAAATATTTGTCGAATTAAATGCACATTTTTGCACATTTTTCACTGTTTTGTGCACAGATTGGAGGAATTATGGGTAAGAATATAGCAATTTTTGCTTCCGGAAACGGTACGAATGCCGAAAATATCATCCGTTATTTTCAGGGAAACGGAGAGGTCCGGGTGAAGCTGGTGTTGAGCAACCGGCGGAGTGCTTTTGTGTTGGAACGCGCGGCCCGGCTGGGGGTGCCGTCCGCCTGCCTGACGAAGGAGGAATGGGCCGAAGGAGAAGCCGTACTGGCCCTGATGAAGGAGGCGGAGATTGACTTCATCGTCCTGGCCGGATTCCTGGCACGCGTACCCGACTGCCTGCTGCAGGCCTATCCCGACAAGATTGTCAACATCCATCCGTCCCTGCTGCCCAAGTTCGGAGGCAAGGGGATGTATGGCGAGCACGTACACGAGGCCGTGCTGGCTGCCGGCGAACAGGAAAGCGGCATCACCATCCAATACATCAACGAGCGCTACGACGAGGGGGCCATCATCTGCCAGCAGAAGTGCCCCGTCCTGCCGGACGACACGCCCGATACACTGGCTGCCCGCGTCCACGCGCTGGAGTATGAGTACTATCCGCGGGTGGTGGAGCAACTGGTGCTGGGGCAGAGATAGGCGCATCGGCGGGCGTGCCGGCTTAGAAGAGCTCGTAGTCGTCCTGCGGCAGGATGGTGAACGCACGGCGTTCGCGGCGCAGAGGATAGTCGCCCCGCAACTGCTCGAACAGTTCGGTGTGCTGTCTCAGGGCTTCGCAGTCCCGGCGGGGGTCGTACATCTGCAAGGCGGCCTCGGTGAGGCTGTGGGCCGTGATGACAGGCGTTGCGGGCCGGGGAGGCTCGATGCGGTAGTTGGCCTCCAGGCTGAAGAAGCGGCAGAGGGCGTCGAGCGACATGCGGGTGGCGTTGGCCTTGCCGTCGGCCGAGTAGCCGGCAATGTGCGGGGTGCCCAGAAATACCTTGTCCAGCAGGGTAAGGTTGATGTCGGGCTCGTTTTCCCAGACGTCGATAATGGCGTCGGACACCTGTCCTGCCTCCAATGCCTCCAGCAAGGCTCCCGTTTCAATGACTTCTCCACGCGAGGTGTTGACGATGACCGGACGCCGCTTCAGCGAGCGGAAGAAGGCTTCATCGGCCAGGTGGAAGGTCTTGTATTTCCCTTCTCTATATAAAGGTACATGGAACGTAAGGACATCGCACTGCTCCGCCAGTTCGGCCAGTGTGGAGAAGCCCGCTTTCCCTTCCCGCTCTTCGCGCGGCAGGTCGTTCAGCAGAACCTTCATGCCCAGCCGCTGGCCTACGGTGGCAATCTTGCTGCCCACATTGCCTACGCCGACAATGCCCAGCGTCATGTCTGACAGACGCACTCCGCGCTCTTGTTGCAGCAGCAGGAGGGCCGATTGCAGGTACTGGGCCACCGAGGCTGAATTGCATCCGGGAGCGTTCTTCCACGTGATGCCTGCCCGGCGGCAGTAGTCCGTGTCGATGTGGTCGAAGCCGATGGTGGCGGTGGCGATGAACCGCACGCGGCTGCCCTCCAGCAGTTCCCGGTTGCAGCGGGTGCGGGTGCGGGTTATCAGGGCGTCGGCATCCCTGACGGCCTCCGGCGTGAAATCCTTGCCGGGCAGGTAGACCGCCTCGGCGGCTATCTGCGCAATGGCTTCCCTGATGAAGGGAATCTTGTTGTCAATGACGACTTTCATATTCTATTCTTTAATGTTTGTTGGGTTAGCGATGGCAATGTGGCTGGGCAGCCTGCGGACTTCAGTCAGCTTTCGGCCAGTCCTTCAGATAGTCGAAACGCAGCATGAGGTCGGACACGTTGTGGGCTTCCTTCAGCCATTCCACCTGCTGCACGTTGTCCGTCTCGCCCTCCGGGTTCATCTGCGAGCCGACGGCCGTTCCCGGCTTGGCGGGGTCCAGGATGCTTTGGCCCAGGCCGCTCCACGGATAGCTGTCCAGTTGCAACAGGTTCAGCAGGGTGGGATAAATGTCTATCTGGCCCATCACCTTCCCGTAGCGCAGACCGACGGGCGAGTTGACCACGATGAACGGTGTATAGGGCTTGTCCGACACCAGCCCCTTCCCGCCGGGCGCGTTGCACAGCTCGTGGCGGTAGCTGGCCAGTCCCTCGTGGTCGCCGGTGATGACAATCAGGGTCTCCTTGTAGCGCGGCAATGTCTTCAGGTAGTCGATGAACTGCCCGATGGCCTTGTCCGTGTAGCGGGCGGTCGTCATGTAGTCGGCGGCCTTTTCGGGGATGTTGCTGCTGAAACTGATTTCTCTCAGGTGCTCGGGCAGCTTGAAGGGGGCGTGTCCGGAGTAGGTGACGAGTTGCAGGTAGGCGTTCTCCCCCTCCTTCCAGACTTCTCCGTTCTCTATCTTCTCGCAGCATTGGGCAAAGAAAGCCCCGTCGCCTATCCGCTTGTGCGTACCGAAGGCTTCGGTCATCTCAAAGTCGTGGTAGGCGACGATGGTGTCCGTGCCGAAGCTGTTGGCAATGGCTCCCTGGTTCCAGGTGGACACCTTGTCGATGGTGAGCAGGTAGGCGCGCGCCTGCTTCTGTTCGCGCATGGCCTTCTGGAGGGTGAAGTAGGTGTTGTCGGCATAGAGGCTGCTGTATGCGCCGTTGTTCAGCGGGAGCATGCCCGCGCAGACCATCAGCTGGGCGTCTATGGAGCGTCCTCCCTTCACCTGGGTCAGTACGTGGGGGGCATACAGGGTGGTGGAGTCTTTCAGCAGGCGGTTCAGGCAGGGGGTAATCTCCTGTCCCTCCACTTCCTGCTCCAGCACCCAGCTTTCGAGCGATTCTGCCAGGATGACAATACAGTTGTTACGTACCCCGATGCTGTCGGCCAGGGGGCGGTGGGGCGGCTTGTGGGCCAGCCAGTCCTCTACCTCGGCCGTCTCTTCGGCGCTCATTTCCTGGCGGTTCTCGGTGAGGTCGTAGTACATGCAGCCGAAAACCGAGTACATGGGAGCGCAACTGGAACACAGGTAGGCCGACTGGCGCACGTTGTTGAACGCCGTGTGGAAGCCCCCTTGGGCGGCGGTGACCGCTCCGAACAGCGCAAAGGCTGCCAGCAAGGGCAGGAGGACGGGCAGGAGCAACGCACGTACCGCGGCCGGACGCCCCGGACAGCGGCGTGCCCACACGATGGTGAGGACGGAGGACAGCGGAAGCACGATGTCCGCCCAGCGGAAGGAGTCGAACACGCTTCCCGTAAAGTCGGCCAGGTTGCCTATCAGGCCGTAGCTGCTGAGGGGGATGTGGGTGTAATACGTGCGGTAGTAGAGCAGGTTGGCAATGAGCAGCACGTCCAGCAGGAACAGGACGACGGCCTGCACCCTGCGCAGCCGGAACAGCAGGTAGGGCATCGCAAGGACAAGGGCGGCCATCAGTTTGGTGACGTAGGTCTCAAGGTGGGAAAACGAGGCGAAGGTGGTGTCCACACACCACAGCACGTCGAAAAGGACGAACTTGAGAAAAATGCCGGTACACCATACGATGGCGGCGGCATCCCACGTCTGTTTCCAGGCCAAACGGGGGAGCAATACCTTTTTTGTCATAAAATTACCTTGTTTGAAAATAGATTGCAAAGGTAATCAGTATAATCGGAATACGCCCGTTTTGCGTCCACAAATATTCGCCGCAGCGAACAAAAGCAGCAAAGCGTTTGGCTGTCTGCGAAATATTGTATAGTTTTGTCAACTTAAGAACAAATTCTTGAGTTAGGACTAAATAGAAAATCAATTATATAAGGAATGAAGTGCATCCATGTCATTACCCCGGTAAAGGATTCCATCGAGCTGACCTTGCAGACGGCAGAGGCCATTATGGCGTCTGACATCAAGACCCCGTTCACCTATACTATCTATAACGATTTCAGCACGGAAGAGAATACGGCCCGGCTGGAGGAGGCCTCCGGAAAGCTGGGTTTCACGCTGGTGAACCTGGCCGACCTGACAGACCACCCGTCGCCCAACTACCTGCTGGTGCTGCAAATGGCGCAAAAAGCCGCCATAGCCGCAGAAGCCGCACTGCTCATCGTGGAGTCGGACGTGGTGGTAAGGAAAGACACCCTGCAAGCCTTGTTCGACGGCGCACAGGAGCGGAAGGACTGCGGCATAGCCGCTGCCGTCACCGTGGACGAGAAGGGAGAAATCAACTACCCCTACCTCTTTGCCAAGGGACGCGAGAATCAGGTCTTCCCCGAGAAGAAGCATTGCAGTTTCTGCTGCTCGCTGCTGACCACGGCCTTCCTGCGTTCTTTCGACTTCCACCAGCTGGACCCGGAAAAGAACTGGCACGATGTAACCATTTCCCACCAGTCCCTGAAGAACGGCTTCAAGAACTACCTCTTCACCACGCTGCCCGTGTGGCACCGCCCGCACAGCAGCCGCCCCTGGAAGCAGTTGAAGTATAAGAATCCGTTGAAGTACTATTGGCTGAAGTTCACCAAAGGACTGGACAAAATTTGAAGGAAGATATGGAAAAAGCTTTGGTCTCTGTCATCATACCAGTCTACAACATGGAGAAATTCCTGCGTGAAACGCTGGACTCCGTACTCGCCTCAGACTATCCCAACTTTGAGGTGGTGCTGATGGACGACGGCTCGTCGGACACCTCACCCCGGATTGCTCAGGAGTACGCCTCGAAGGACAAGCGGATGAAGGTGCATGCCCAACCCAACGCAGGCCCCTGCGCCGCACGCAACCACGCCATTTCGCTGGCACGAGGCACGTATATCCTGCCCGTGGATGCCGACAACCGGATTACGCCGACCTTTATCAGCCACGCGGTGGCCGAGATAGAGAAAGACCCCGAAGTGAAGGTGGTCTGCCCGCGTGCGGAGTTTATAGGCGACCGCAGCGGCGAATGGAAACTGCCCCCCTTCTCGCTGAGGCTGCTGGCACGCAGGAACATGATTGACACCTGCGCGCTCTACCGGAAGGCCGACTGGGAACGGATTGGCGGATATTGCGAGGAAATCATTGCCCGCGAAGACTGGGAGTTCTGGATTTCGATGCTGAAAGACGGGGGCAAGGTGGTGCGCCTGCCCCAGGTGGAACTTTACTACCGCGTGCGTGCGGGTTCCAAACGCATCCAGGACCGCTCCCTCAAACCGCACGTCACCAAAGTGCTCAACATACGCCACGCCGAATTCTTCCGGCGCGAACTGGGCGGGCCCCTGCGGTCGGTCCGCTCGTGGTCCAGGTTCATCAACAGGCTGGACCGCTTCTTCCATCCCTACTGCATGACCGTGGCTCCCCAATATGCTTGGATTAGGGACTTCGTGTCCGTCCTGCCCATCGTCTTCAGCGGCAGGGGCACGGAGATATACAAGGGACGCAACGAGCTGCGCGAGTTCGAACTGAACGGGCAGAAGATGGTGGTGAAGTCCTACCGGATACCCCACCTGCTCAACCGCGTCGTCTACCGCTTCTTCCGCGAGTCGAAGGCCAAGCGCTCCTTCCGTTACGCGCAAATGCTGCGCAAAATCGGCGTCGGGACCCCCGCTCCGGTGGCCTATTGCTCCACGGGCTCGTGGCTGCTCTTCGGCCACAGCTATTTTGTCAGCCTGAAGTCGGAATGCCCCAACACCTACCGCGACTTCGGCGGATGCACCTTCGAGCGGCAGGAGGACATTCTGCGCGCCATTGCCGCCACGACGGCCGTGCTGCACGAGAACGGATTCCTGCACAAAGACTATTCGGCCGGCAACATCCTCTTCGGCGAGAATGCGGACGGAGGCATCGACGTGGAAATCATCGACCTGAACCGCATGAGCTTCGGCAAGGTGAGCATGGAGGCCGGGTGCAAGAACTTCGAACGCCTGCCGGGCACACACGAGATGTTCGAGGTGCTGGCCGACGAGTATGCCAAGCGGCGCGGCTTCGACCGGCAGAAGTGCCTGGAGCTGATTGAGAAATACCACCATTGACGCCGCCCGGCGGGCGCCTGCCTCACACCTCCGGAGAGCCGGCCGCCGGGGCATAGGACGCCTCGAGGCGGCGCAGCAGGGCCGCCTGCTCCCCGCTGAACTTGCGGGCAAACAACTTGTCGGACTGCCGCAGCTCTTCCCAGTCTTCGTCCCGCCACGTGTACGGGTTGCCCCGCTGCCAGTCTATGAGGCGCATGTTGCCCGTGTTGTCATCCTCCGCATTGTAAATCCGGTTCCTGAACGGCGAGTTCCACAGCAGGGTCTGGACGAAAATCTCGTCCGGGCACAGCGTGTGCCTGAACCGGCGCAGGACAAAGTCCTTGTGCCCGATGAGATAGCGGCAGAAGCCGTGGGTGATGCTGAACCACTGCGCCCCCTTGCGGAACTCCACCTCGTGCCTGCGCCGCAGGCCGAAGACCTTCTGCACCAGGAGTGCAAGGTTGTGCAGGGGTGCCGCCACGGCGTGCCAGGGACTGTGGCTGCGCTTCAGGTGGCGGGTCAGGAAGTAGTAGCGCGACACCTTGCGGTCCAAATCCCTGTCGTGCCACGGGCCGTGCCAGTAGCTGACGAACTCCCGGCCGGCATGGGCGCGGAAGAATGCGTGGATGGTGTCCTGCGTCTGGATGGGGAGGTCTGTCCCCGAAAGCAGGTGGTAATAGTCGTAGGCGCAGACGGACGAGGCCGCCTCCAGCAGCAGGTATTCTATCTCCACCAGGCTGATGTCGCCCCAATAGGCCCTGAGCGGACGGGACACGACGTGCAGGCCCGCCCGGCGCAGCCTTGTCCCCTCCATCTCTTTCCGCAGGGCGTCCGCCCGGCGGTCAATGTGCAGATAGACGTCGTTCCGCGGGTCGTCCAGCATGGCGAGCAGGGTGCGCAGCACGGCGGGCTCGTTGTGTGCCATGATGAGGAAGGCGTGTTTCATCTTTCCGGATAATTGAGCCGTTGCCTGAAGTAGTCCGGCACGGTCGTGTCGCGGCAGATGTATCCGTCGCGGCACAGCTGTTCGTATTGTGCGCCTCCGGTAATCCTTTCATATTCCTCCTCCAGCCTGCCCGCCTTGTACATCTGGTAGAAGTACCTCCAGTGCTGCCCGATGTGCTTGTGAGGATTCTGTTCCAGCTGCCTGCCTCCGTTGATCATCTTGCGCAGGAAGTGCTCCTTCCCCTTGACGGGATAGTGGTAGATGCAGACGGCGCTCCTCTTCTCCTTGCGGGGCAGCATCAGCACCTTGTGGTTGCCCGTGGCAATCTGGAGGTAGGAAGTGGCGCGGTGGATGACCTTGTCGCGCTGGGGGACGAACAAGGAGTAGCGCGAAAGCTCGTACCCGCCGGACACGGACGGGTCGGTGAACGGACAGATGGCCTGGCTCCATGCCCAGCAGGGCTTGCCCTCTTCGGGATACATCACTTTGGCCCGGCATTTCAACACGTTGGCGTCCGAGGCTGCAAGCTCGTCCTTCAGGTTGCCCGTGGGCGCATACCATAACTCGTCGGCATCGGCGTTGATGACCCAGTCGGCTCCCAGCTCCTTCTTGGCCATCCATACCATGCGGTCCACCCAGTGCTTCTGGTTGTAGTTGGTGCCGCTTTCGCGGATGACTTTCTTCACCCACCCCAGGGCTTCATACTTGCGGATGATGTCCGCGGTGCGGTCGGTCGAGTTGTTGTCGGTGACAATGAACCCGTCCACCCCCATGGATTTGTGAAACTTTAGATTTTCCTCAAGAATATCCTCCTCATTCTTGACCAGCAGGGTCATGATGAGTGTCGGTCGGGGTGTCGGGCAATATGCCTTGTGCACCTCCAGTAAGGCTGAAATGATTTTCTTCAGAAGATACATCAGCGTTTGTTTTTCTATGTTTAGGTCTACAATTTTACAAAGTTATGAAAAAATAGTGAAATCCGTCTCCGAAGCTCCTAAAAAATTGGTTTTAAACTCTATAAATGTTCCTAATCGCCGCCTCCCCTCCCCACGGGACCCGCCGCGTGCGGATGATGCAGGCGCGCACAGGCTTGTTTTCGGACGGCAGGGAGCAGGCGCACGCAAGGACTGCGGCGCGGCCACAGCGGGAACGCCGGGAGGGGCGCGACGGTCATTTTTATCAACAACGGATTTCGGGCCTGTCCGGAGGCGGTCTCAGTCCTATGCCGAGGCACCCTCAGTCCTATCCTTAGGGTACCTCGGTCGTATAGGGAGGGTGTCTCGGTATAGGGCTCAGACGGCCTTTTCATAACGGCCTCACAGCCAATGGATTGCAAGGACAGCAAAAGACAGTGTCGGATTAAGAACAATCTTTACATCGGGAGACGGCGTTCAGCGGCAGTCCTGCGGGCGGGGCACCAGCCGGTCGCGCTTCATGGTGACGGCCCAGGGGCAGACCAGGCGCAGCAGGTGGTTGGCTTTCTGGACGAGTCCGTCGGCCTTTCCGGCCTTCAGCCGCTCCTTCAGGGTGCGGTGCAGGGCATGGCGGACGTCGGCCGTGGCGGGCAGCTTGCCGATGCGGTTGTAGAGCAGGCCGTGGCGGACGGTGCGCTTGTAGCGGCCCAGGCGGGGGAGGGCCTGCTCCATCTGGCAGACGATTTCGATGTCCTCCAGCTTGCCGCCGCCGTTGTTCTCGGCCTTCACCGTCACCTTCTGTGTGTGCTGCCTGAAGTAGTTCAGCTTGCGGTACACCTCCACGACGTCGCCCGTCAGGGCCATGCGGAACCAGAACAGCCAGTCGCCGCTGTAACGCATGGCGAGGCACTGCTCCACGCCCGCCCGCTCGAAGCAGCTCTTGCGGAAGAGGGCGGCGCTGGCGTTGCCTATGTAGTTGCGCCAGTAGAAGTTGTGTTCGATGTAGTCCCGTCCGCCGAAGGCGGCATGTCTGCCCCGTTGCCAGGGCTTCCACTTGTCCATGTCGTAGGGCAGGGGCGTGCCGTTCTCGTCAATCTGCGTGGAGCCGGTGTAGCAGACGGCGGCCTGCGGGTAGCGGTCCAGCAGGGCGGCGGTGGTTTCCAGGAAGGTGGGCTCGGCCAGGTCGTCGCTCTCGGCTATCCAGATGTATTCGCCCTGCGCCAGTCCTATCCCCCTGAACCATTGCGCGAAGGGGCTTCCGGTGTTCTGTGTGTTGACGACGAGGTGCGCCACGAGCGGATGCTTGCGGTATCCCTCCAGCACCTCCGCGCTGTTGTCGGTGGAGCAGTCGTCCAGCAGAATCAGCTCGAAGTCCTGGAAGGTCTGGTTCAGGATGGAGTCGATGCGCGCTTTCAGGTAGCGGGCGTAGTTGTAGTTGGGCACTATGACGCTGACTTTGGG
>NZ_CASFWU010000056.1 GCF_949298305.1 uncultured Bacteroides sp.
ACCATCAGGCGGTTGCGGTCTTCGATGAAGGCCAGTTCCTTGCCGTCGGGCGAGAAGCTGGGCATGGTGCGCTCTACGGTGGTGGAGGGCAGCAGCACTTCCTCGTCAATCAGGGTGGCGTTGGCAAAGTTGGGGTCTTCCTTGCGGGCAATCCGGGCCAGGTAGAGCTGCCAGTTGCCGCCGCGTTCGCTGGCATAGGCCAGGGTGCGGCCGTCGGGGGCGAAGCCGCCGTCGGCTTCGGCCGCCGCGGTGCGCGTAATCTGCTTGGTGGTGGCATAGTCGGCCGAGGTGACGAACACTTCGCCGCGGACGATGAAGGCCACCTGGCTGCCGTCGGCCGAGGGAGTGGCCGACGTGGCGCCGCTTGTGAAGCTGAGGCGGGCCACGGCGTCGGCGTTGTCGCGGGTCAGGCTTATTTTCACCTTCTGCGGCTTGCCGTTGACGGTCTGCGTATAGATTTCGCCGTCGTAGGTGTAGCACAGCGTGCCTTTGGCCTGCGAGAGGAAGCGGACGGGGTGTGTCTTGAACGTGGTGACGGGCAGTACGCCTTGCGGGTTGTTCAGGCCCATGCGCCACACGTTGAACGTGCCCCCCTTGCGCTCGCTCAGGAAGTAGACTTCCGTGCCGTTGTCCGAGAGGACGGGGTTGCGGTCTTCGCCTGCGCGGTTGGTCAGGTTGGTGTGGCGGC
Organism: uncultured Bacteroides sp.; assembly: GCF_949298305.1. Taxonomy (GTDB): domain Bacteria; phylum Bacteroidota; class Bacteroidia; order Bacteroidales; family Bacteroidaceae; genus Bacteroides. The sequence goes on from NZ_CASFWU010000056.1 coordinate 689, forward strand.
CGGTGGCGGCATCGTAGCGCCAGATGTCGCGGGTGACGGACGAGGTGTGGTGCTTGCGCCATTCGTCCTCAAAGCCCTTGCGGTCCTGGTAGAGGAAGGAGCCGCTGCCGTCAGGCAGGAAGCAGACGGCTTCGGCGGGTGTGGCCAGCACCTGTTCGGTGCGTCCGCCCGCCACGGGCACGGCGTAGAGCTCGGTCATGGCCGAGGTGGGGAAGAGGGCGCTCGAGGCGGGGTCTTGCAGGGCGGCGTTGAAGTAGACCTTCTGTCCGTCGGGCGAGAAGGCGGTGGGCACTTCAGACGCCGAGTTGTAGGTCAGGCGCCGCGCGCTTCCGCCGTCGGCAGGCATCACGAAGACGTCCATGTTGCCGTAGCGGTCGCTGGCGAAGGCTATTTGTTTGCCGTCGGGCGACCATACGGGCGAGGCTTCGTAGGAAGCCTGCGAGGTGAGCCTTACGGCTTCGCCTCCTTGGGCATTCACTTTGTATAAGTCTCCTTGGTAACAGAATGCGATTTGTGTCCCGTCGGGCGAGATGCGTACGTCGCGCATCCAGAGCGGGGTGCCTGCCCAGGCGGCGGTTGCCGCCATCAGTCCCGCCAGTAAGCTGCCAATTGATTTCTTCATAAAAGTAGGATTGATGTTATGTTTTGTATAGATATCAGCAAGAGACTGTTCAGTCTGTTTTTATAGTGGGCAAAGATAGCGAAAGGTGAGTGGAGAGGCAAACGAAAAACAGAGTTTTTCAGTTTGACTATCCCGAACCGCGGCCTGTCTTACCTAATCTGAAGATACTGAAAGGTGAGTGCAGAGGCAAATGAAAACGAAGTTTTCTGGTTTGACTGTGCCGACCGCATTCTGTCTTATCCAAATCCGAAGATAGGGAAAATGAGCAAAACACCTCAAAAAAACGGTTGAATATTTGGAACGTATCGCCGAAAGCCATATCTTTGCACCGCTTTTTAACAGAAAGCACCTGAAGTTTGGACTATGGTGTAATGGTAGCACAACAGGTTTTGGTTCTGTTTGTCCAGGTTCGAAGTTCCTTGCGAATGCCGGAGTTTTTGTTTGTATAGGCGCCGAATCTTCCCTTCCTTTACATTTTGACACTTTGACTTGGCCGATGCGCGAGAATCGCTTATTTCGGCCTTCCGCCCGGCTTGCGCCGAAAAACGGAAGCGGAAATCCATAACCGTCTGCATGGCAGGCGGATAGCGAAATCCTTACATTTGAAAGAGCGGAAAAAGTGGCTCCCGGGGGAGGAAAACACCCCCTTCCCGCCTCCCAAAAGGCACTTTGGAGGAGCCGGCTTCCCTTCCGGGAGGCCGTAACAAGGTTTCCCGGCGCTCCGCACAAGCATTCCGGGTGTTCCGCACAAGCAATCTGCGCGGACGGAGCAAGCATTGCCGGCAGGCGGAACAAGCATTGTCGGCGGACGGAGCTTGCACGGTGGCCGCTCCGGACACGACGAAGGCGCCTTTCCGGCCTCTGTTTCGCGCTTTCCGAGGAAAGGCCGTGTCAGCCGAAATTGCCTTTTGCAGGCATTTTGCAAGCGTTTTGCGGATATTTTGAGCAAACTGCAAATCCGTTTCCACTCTTGTGGGTCGTTGTCGGTGTTTTATGGTGCCCACTGCCTCGTCCAGAAATGGATGCGTACGCTTGGAGACGGCTCCGCTATGAAAGAAAGTTTGCCCGGAGGAAAAGCTTGTTCGGATTATATTCGTATATTTGCTACATTCGAGGAAGATTTGCATGATTTTAAATGATTGGTACTTATGAAAGACATGGAAAAAACGATAGGTCCGCTCGTCGACAAACAGAAGGTCGCATTTATAGGTTCGGTCGGCCAGGACGGTTTCCCTTATGTGAAGGCCATGCTTGCTCCCCGCAAGCGCGAAGGTATCCGGGTGTTCTATTTCACGACCAATACCCACTCGATGCGTGTGGACCAATACCGGAAGAACGCGAAGGCCTGCATCTATTTTTGCGACAAGCGTTTCTTCCGCGGCGTGATGCTGAGGGGAACCATGGAGGTGTTGACCGATGCCGTGCACAAGGAAATGATTTGGCAGGAAGGCGACACGATGTATTATAAGGAAGGGGTGGGCGACCCCGACTATTGCGTTTTGCGTTTCACTGCCACCGACGGGCGTTACTATCGCGACTTCTCGTCTGAAGATTTCACAGTCTGCCCTTGATTTCGTCACCTCGGCGATGCCCGGTGAGGCTCTGGGACGGAGCTCCGGTTCCCCGGGGTGAAGCCGGAGCTTTTGCCCGTACTGGCGGCTTCATGCCCCTGCCTTGCCTTAACGCTTGGTCATGGCAATCATGAACGTGATGGCCACGATTGAAATCAGGATGCCGACGACGATGTTGGCCGTCAGCGTCTCGCCGAAGACCAGCGTTCCCACCAGGATGGCCGTGACGGGCTCGAACACGCCGAGCACGGACGCCTTGGTGGCCCCGATGTTGCGGGTGGCGATGGCCAGCGTGGCGGTGGACACCACCGTGGGCAGCAGGGCCAGCCCGAGCAGGCTCAGCCAGGCCGTATGGCCCGTCAGCCCGGTGGTTATCTCGGCGTCAGACATCATGATTTTGCCGAAGAAGATGACGGCCCCCACCGAGAGGGCGTAGAAGGTCAGGAGGCTGTTCGGTATGCTGCCGATGGCCTTGTTGCGGTTGATGATGACAATGAACAGTGCATAGACCAGGGCCGAACCTAAGGAGAGAAGGACACCGGTCGGGTCGGCCGCCTGCGACGAGCCGTTTTGCGTCATGATGACCACCCCGGCAAACGTCGCTACGATGGAGAGCCACACCGGCCACGAAGGAACCACGCGCAGAAAGACCATGATGATGGCCACCAGGACCGGATAGAGGAAGATGATGGTGGTGGCCAGCCCGGAGGCAATGTAGTTGTAGGCCTCGAACAGGAAAATGCTGCTGGACGTATAGAGCAGGCCGAGCACGAGCAGTACGCCCGCCTGCTTCCACGAAATGCGGAAACTCTGCCTGCGCAGCAGCAGAAAGGCGCCCAGAAGCAGCACGGCAATGGCGTAGCGGAAGAACAGGATGGATTCAATCGGGGCGCCGTCCCTCATCAGGGGGACACCGAACAGGGGATTCAGGCCGTAAGTGATGCCGGTGATGATGCCGGCCGGATAACCGATGATTGCATTGCGACTGAGGGGCTTCATGGAGGTGTAATGTAAAGTAAAGATTTTAAGTTTTGCATGTAATACTTCCCTGGAAGCTAAGAAGTTATAGAAGTTCTCACTTCGCTTTGCCCTGTTGGAAGTTAAAGCCGGTAGTCTTGCAAAAGGGAACATTGGCAGTAACAGGTCTATTGGCCTTTGACTCCCAAGCCCGCCCTGGTGGGCGATAACTTCTTCTAACTCCTTTAACTTCTGCAAGTTTCGCACTTGCGAAACTTGAGTAAAGTTTTTATCGGGGCGCAAAATTACACAAAATCCCGCAAGAGTGTACTCCGCACGGCCGCCAACTCTATTTTTCTGCCTGCCCTGATGGTAAATCGGCGTTTTTTCGCTATGTTTGTGTGACAATAACGAATAAGGAACCAATTTAGCAACGACCGAATATGAAATTTATCTCCTGGAATGTGAACGGGCTCCGCGCCTGTAAGGACAAAGGCTTCGGCGAAGCCTTCCAACGGCTGGATGCCGACTTCTTCTGCCTGCAAGAGACCAAGATGCAGGAAGGACAGCTGGACCTGCAATTCGACGGCTACGCCTCTTACTGGAATTATGCCGAAAAGAAAGGCTACTCGGGCACGGCCATCTATACGCGCCACCAGCCCCTGGGCGTCAGCTACGGCATCGACCTGGAGCATCACGACAAGGAGGGCCGCGTCATCACGCTGGAGATGCCGGACTTCTACCTTGTCACCGTCTACACGCCCAACTCGCAGGACGAGCTGCGCCGGCTGGACTACCGCATGACGTGGGAAGACGACTTCCGCGCCTACCTGCTGAAGCTCGACGCCTCGAAGCCCGTCATCGTGTGCGGCGACCTGAACGTGGCCCATCAGGAAATAGACCTGAAGAACCCCAAGACCAACCGCCGCAACGCGGGTTTCACGGACGAGGAGCGTGCCAAGTTCACCGTTCTGCTGGAAAGCGGCTTCACCGACACCTTCCGCTACTTCTACCCCGACCGGAAGGACATCTACTCCTGGTGGTCCTACCGCTTCCGTGCGCGCGAGAAGAACGCGGGCTGGCGCATCGACTACTTCCTCGTCTCCAACCGCCTGCGCGGGAAACTGACAGACGCCAAAATCCATACGGACATTTATGGTTCGGACCATTGTCCGGTGGAAGTGGACGTGCAGTTTTAAGTTTTGGATGGTAATGGCGTATATTTGTACAAAAACGTACGTTTTCTCCGTTTACTTTTGCTACTTTTGCATCGTGTACGTAAACGGGGCGCGCGTCGGATAACCTTAAATGAAGGTAGTGATGAGAAAAGTTAGGTAAGGCAGGCCGCCCGAACGTATATATAGAAGCGGTATGTGCCGCACGATGTCGGACTATGAATATCACTATTTTCTAACTTATAATTATTATAACACTATGAATCAGTATTTGAATTTCTCATTGGAAGGTAAGGTGGCGCTCGTAACAGGTGCTTCTTACGGTATCGGTTTTGCCATCGCTTCTGCTTTCGCAGAACAGGGTGCAACCATTTGCTTCAACGACATCAATCAGGAACTGGTAAATAAAGGTCTGGCCGCCTACGCAGAGAAGGGCATCAAGGTACACGGCTATGTGTGCGACGTAACCGACGAACCTGCCGTACAGGCTATGGTTGCCCAGATTGAAAAAGAAGTGGGTACGATTGACATCCTCGTGAACAATGCCGGCATCATCCGCCGTGTGCCCATGCACGAGATGGAAGCAGCCGATTTCCGCCGCGTCATCGACATCGACCTGAACGCTCCCTTCATCGTATCGAAGGCCGTACTGCCTGCCATGATGAAGAAAGGCCACGGCAAGATTATCAACATCTGCTCCATGATGTCCGAACTGGGACGCGAAACCGTATCGGCCTATGCAGCCGCCAAGGGTGGCCTGAAGATGCTCACCCGCAACATCTGCTCCGAATACGGCGAATACAACATCCAGTGCAACGGCATCGGCCCGGGCTACATCGCAACTCCGCAGACCGCTCCGCTCCGCGAAAAGCAACCCGACGGCAGCCGTCATCCGTTCGATTCGTTCATCTGCGCCAAGACTCCCGCAGGCCGCTGGCTCGACCCGCAGGAACTGACCGGTCCTGCCGTGTTCCTGGCTTCCGAGGCTTCGAATGCAGTCAACGGACACATCCTCTACGTAGACGGCGGTATCCTGGCTTACATCGGCAAGCAACCCAAATAAATCGTGTAACCGAATAATAAGGTGGTAAAAAGCGGTGGAAAAACCGCATTGCCACCTTATTTTTTTAGTCCGCACGGAGTTTACCGGTCGTAGCGGACTTTCTTAAAAAGCTATTTATTATGAAGAAACTCTTTCTATTCAGCATGGCAGCACTCTTCTGCTGGTCATGCGCCGACAACAGCACATCCCTTACAGTTCAGGTGACCAACCCGCTGGACATGGAACGTTCCGGCGAGATGGTAGAGGTCTCTATGGCCGAAGTCTCTTCCCGTCTGAAACTGGCCGATACGGCCCAAGTCGTGGTGCTGGACGAAGAGGGTGCCCAGGTGCCCTATCAGATGACCTATGACGAGAAACTGATTTTCCCTGCCCGGGTGGGAGCCAACGGCTCCGCTTCCTACACCATCCAGCCGGGTACGCCCCAGGATGTGGAAGTGAAAGCCTGCGGCCGCCAGTATCCGGAACGTGCGGACGACATGGCGTGGGAGAACGACCTGGTGGCCTTCCGTGCCTATGGTCCTGCCCTCCAGGCCCGGGGCGAACGCGGCTTCGGCTACGACCTCTTCACGAAGTATAACACCACCGAGCCCGTACTGGAGGAGATGTATGCCAAGGAATTGGACCCAGAGTCCTGGAAGAAGGTCAACGAACTGAGAAAGACCGACCCGAAGGCTGCCGACGAGCTGGTGAAGACGTTCTCCTACCACGTAGACCACGGTTACGGCATGGACTGCTATGCCGTAGGCCCCACGCTGGGTGCCGGCGTGGCCGCACTGATGGTGGGCGACACTATCCTCTATCCGTGGTGCTATAAGGATTATGAGATTCTGGACAACGGCCCGCTTCGCTTCACGGTGAAGCTGGTGTTCAATCCGATGACGGTAAAAGGTGACAGCACGGTGGTTGAAACCCGTGTCATCACGCTGGATGCGGGGCAACGCCTGAACCGTACGGCTGTTTCCTATACCAACCTCAAGGAGGCGCTGCCGGTGGTGACAGGCATCGTTCTGCACGAGCCGGACGGAGCCGTCGTGGCCGACGCGCAGGCCGGATACATGACGTATGTAGACCCCACTACCGGACCTGACAACGGCAAGATATTCATGGGAGCTGCCTTCCCGGCCGATGTGAAGGAGGCCAAGACAGTGCTCTTCCCGGCCGAGGAGAAGAAGATGCGCAACAATGCCGACGGACACGTGCTGGCTGTGAGCGACTACGAGCCCGGTTCGGAGTACGTCTACTACTGGGGTTTTGCCTGGGACAAGGCCGACATCAAGACACCCGACGCGTGGAATCACTATATGGCAGATTTTGCCCGTAAGCTGCGCAATCCGCTGAAGGTGGAAGTGAAATAGGACTTTGCGGCTGACTCTGACAGATGTGAAGATGCCCGCTTGCGACACGGATGTGCGCAGGCGGGCATCTCTTTATGGCCAGTGGATTACAGCAGCCTGAACTCATAACCCTCTTCCTTCAGGAAGTTGATGGCGCGGGGGAGGGCGTATTGCAGGTTGCCGTTGTTCCACGACTTGAGAGAATCGTGGAAGGTGATGATGGAACCGTTGCGGGCGTAGCGCATGACGTTGGCCAGCACCTGGGGCCCGCGCAGTTTCTTGCTGTAGTCGCGGGTGACAAGGTCCCACATGATAATCTTGTATTTGCTTTTCAGCACCATGTACTGTGCCCATCCCATGTGTCCGTGGGGAGGACGGAAGAGGAGGGGGCGCAGGGCCTTGTCGGTGATTTCGGGCTCACAGATGGAGCACATGAAGTCGTAGGCTTCTTCGGTGTTCTCCAGATAACTGTATGAGGTAAAGTATTTCCGGCTGAAGCCACGGATGTGGTTGAAGGTGTGGTTACCGATGCGGTGGCCGCGCTCCACTACCATGCGGAAGATGTCGGGATGCTTGCGTATGTTGTCGCCCACCATGAAGAAGGTAGCCTTTATGCCGTGCTGGTCCAGCAGGTCGAGCACCCAAGGGGTGACTTCGGGGATGGGGCCGTCGTCGAAGGTCAGATAGACGGCCTTCTCGTCGGGATTGATCCGCCACAGGGCACTGGGATACAGTTTGCGGAATAACTTGGGGGGCTGCTCGATGAACATGGTTAGCGGTTAGTGGTTAGCGGTTAGTGGTTAGTGGTTAGCGATTAGTATCCATTCCTCTACTAACCGCTAACCACTCACCGTTCACCGCTACTATTGTCCTTTCATTCGGTCTACATACATATTATACAGTTCCTCTACCTTGGGTTCGTAGATGTCGGCCAGCTTGGAGTGGTACTGCTTCATTATCTTCACTTCGCGGTCCAGAATGGCCCAGTTGTACTCGTACTCGCGTACACTGTACATGAAGCGTTTCTCGTCCAGGCTGAGGTACCAGGTGAGGTACTCCACGGACTTGTCGGCCAGAACCTGCATCATGCTGTCGGCCTTCTCGGTCTCGCCCAGCTGGTAGTAGGCTTCGGCCATCTGTACGGCACCGTTCTGCCAGTCGTAGGGGACGTTGCAGGCAGGTATCATCTTCTCGGCGTAGTCCAGCGCGGCCTTGGCCTTGGCCTTCTTGCCTTCCTTCATCAACTGCGCGACGAGCTGTGAGAAGATGCGGCGGTGGGAGTAGCACATGCGCATGGCGTTCTCGTCGATGTAGATGCCGGGCTTGTCGATGCCTCCGTACTTGAACTTGTTCATCAGGTTGTCGTACATCTTCTCGCTGTCGATGCTGACACCGGTCTTGGTGTTGTCGAACGGCGTGAAGCGGTAGGCCAGACCTTCCTGGATGAAGTGGTTGGCCATGCCCAGCTGGTTTTCCTGTCCTACGCTGATGGCGATGTAGATGGGGCGTTCCCAGTTGGCCTCGGAGAGCATTTCGAGCATCATCAGCTCACTCTTGTAGAGGGCGCGTTTGCCCTTGAGCGAGATGTGCATGTAGTCGGGGATGGAATCGCCCGGAATCAGCATGCCGCTGCGGCGCACGGCTTCCTTGTCCACCTTGATGACGATGCTGTCCGTAGGTATCACCTTCAGGTCGTCGTTCTTGCTGCGCACCCAGTTGTTCAGGATGTTCTTCAGCTCGTAGGGATTGTCTCCGAACTCCTTCTTTACGTTCACCAGCGCTTCGCCCTGGCCGTTGAGGGCCTGCTTCTCGGCCTCGGCGTAGAGGGCGTCGATGCTCTTCTTGTACTCGGGACGGACGGGGATGTATTCGTTGGTGCCTTCCACGTACTCCATGCGGTCCCACGTGATGGGCAGCGAGGGAGAGTCGTAGGCCGGACGCTTCATCTGGTCGATGTACCAGTCGGTCTGCAAGTAGGAGAGGTTGCAGGTGCGGGCGTCGGTGCGGAAGCCTTCGGTCTCCTGGTTGTACCAGAGGGGGAAGGTGTCGTTGTCGCCGTTGGTATAGATGATGGGGTTGCCCGTCTCCTGGAGGGACATCAGGTAGTTCTGGCCGAAGTCGCGCGCCATGTAGCGGTCGCTGCGGTCGTGGTCGTCCCACGTCTGGCTGGCCATTTGGATGGGCACGAGCAGACAGATTACGGAGACGATGAGGGCCACGACGGGTGAAGGCTTCATGTCGGACGGCGGCAGGGTGCCTGCGGCCGCGGCTGCAAGTTCCTCTTTCGTCCATTCTTTCTTCTCGCGTTTGGCTGTCAGCTTGCTCACCAGCTGTATCAGTCCCGTCACGCCCATGCCTATCCAGATGGCGAAGGCGTAGAAGGAGCCTGCGAAGGCATAGTCGCGTTCGCGCGGCTGGCTGGGCGTCTGGTTCAGGTAGAGCACGATGGCGATACCCGTCATGAAGAACAGGAAGAACACCACCCAGAACTGCTGGATGCCCTTCTGTCCGCGGTAGGCTTGCCACAGCAGGCCGATGATGCCCAGCAGCAGCGGCAGTCCGTAGAAGACGTTGTGTCCCTTGTTGTCCTTCAGTTCGGCGGGCAGCAGTTCCTGGTTGCCCACCAGCAGGTTGTCTATGAAGTCGAAGCCCGTTATCCAGTTGCCGTGCTCAATCTCGCCGAAGCCCTGGATGTCGTTCTGACGGCCCACAAAGTTCCACATGAAGTAGCGCCAGTACATCCAGTTGAGCTGGTAGGAGAAGAAGAACTTGATGTTCTCCCACTGCGTGGGCATGGTCACCATGACCATCTCGCCGCACTTGTCGTAGGGCACCTCGTAGCCTTTGATGTCCTGCCACGACTGGTACTGGTCGGCGTGCAGGCTGCTGTACATGCGCGGGAAGAGCATGTTCTGGGCGTATTCGTACTCGATGCGTCCGGGTATCTCCACGTAGCTGTCCTTCTCGTCGGGCGTGGCCTTCTCCTTGCGGATGAACTTGGTGCCGTTATACGAGATGCGGGGCTCGCAATATCCGTCCTTCACGTCCAGAGCCACCTGCGACGAATAGGCGGGGCCGTAGAACAGCGGGCGTGTGCCGTACTGCTCGCGTCCCAGGTATTCGCCCAGGGTGAAGATGTCTTCGGGCGAGTTCTGGTCCATCGGCGTGTTGGCCGTGGAGCGGATGACGATGAGCGCGTAGGACGAGTAGCCGATGACCATCATCATGGTGCAGAGCAGGGCCGTGTTCAGCGTGCGTGCGCTGACGCGGTACTTCTCCTTCATGCCAGCCTGTGCCTTGGGATTGAGGTAGAGCCACAGCAGGGCAATGACGATGAGTCCGATGACTACCGACCCGCCGCCGTGTCCGTAGAAGGGGATGCCCAGCATGGCGATGGTGAGGATGAACGACACGGCCATGCGCAGCTTGTTCCGTTCGGTATAGGTTTCGTACACACCCCACACCAGGCTGGCGGCCAGCAGGATGATGTAGACGATGACGCCCGTATTGAACGGCAGGCCCAGGCCGTTGACGAACAGCAGCTCGAACCATCCGCCCACCTTCACGATGCCCGGCACGATGCCGTAGAGCACCACGCCCACCAGCACCATGGACCCCAGCAGGGCCAGCAGCGAGCCTTTGGCGTTGGCGTTGGGAACCTTCTTATAGTAGTAGACCAGCACGATGGCGGGCAGGCACAGCAGGTTGAGCAGGTGCACGCCGATGCTGAGGCCCGTCATGTAGGCAATCAGTACCAGCCAGCGGTCGCTGTGGGGCTGGTCGGCCACGTCTTCCCACTTCAGGATGAGCCAGAACACCAGGGCGGTGAACAGTGACGAATAGGCGTAAACCTCGCCCTCGACGGCGCTGAACCAGAAGGTGTCGCTGAACGTGTAGGCCATGGCGCCCACCAGTCCGCTGCCCATTACGGTCACCAGCTGTCCGCGCGTGACGGCGGCCATGTCCTTGATGACGAGTTTGCGCACCAGGTGCGTGATGGTCCAGAACAGGAACATGATGCACGCGCCGCTCATCAGGGCGCTCATGTAGTTCACCATCTTGGCCACCTGTGAAGGGTCGGAAGCGAACAGGGTGAAGAGGTTGCCCGTGAGCATGAAGAACGGGTTGCCGGGCGGGTGTCCCACTTCGAGCTTGTAGGCGCTTGTGATGAACTCGGGGCAGTCCCAGAAGCTGGCGGTCGGCTCAATGGTCATGCAGTAGACGGTCGCCGCGATGAGGAACGTAATCCACCCCACGAGGTTGTTTACGGTTTTGTACTGTTTCATTCGGATGAAATCTGTTAGATGTTTAATTTTACGATTTCGGTATATATGGCCGCAAAGATAATGATTTCCCTTCTAAATGAGTGGCAAGGGGGGTGATTATTAGTATTGGTTAAGGGTTGGGGGCGGTTGCGGCGCGTTCCGGCTGCCCCTTTCGGGCCGTGCAAGCATCGTCCGCACACCGTGCAAGCATCGTCCGCGCACCGTGCAAGCATCGTCCGCGCACCGTGCAGGCATCGTCCGCGCACCGTGCAGGCATTGTCCGCGCACCGTGCCGGGAGCTGCCCGGAGGGGCCGGAGACGGCTGCCGGCGGTCAGGAGGCTGACTCGTCGGGGTGGTGGTGATGGTGCTCGCCCAGGATGCGGTGGGGCAGGGAGCCGTGTCCCAGCAGCTCGATGGGGCAGTTGAAGTGCTGTTCCAGCCAGGGGCCCGTGACGCACTCGGTGGAGGGATGGTAGTCCAGCGTGCCGTTGACGCAGGCCACGGACTTGACCTGTTGCAGGATGGTGCCGATGTCGTGGCTGACGAGGATGATGGCACAGTTGCGGTTGATTTCGGCCAGGAGTTGGTAGAGGCGTGCCTCGAACCGTTTGTCGATGTAGGTACTGGGTTCGTCCAGTATCAGCACTTCGGGGTCGGAGATGACGGCCCGCCCCAGCAGGGCGCGTTGCAGCTGTCCGCCGCTCAGTGCGCCCACGGGGCGCCGCTCCAGGCCTTCCAGCCCCATGCGGGCAATGACTTCGCGGGCCAGCTGCCGTTGCTTGTCGCCGAAGCGTGCGGCCAGCGGCATCTGTCCGCTCAGGCCGGAGAGCACCACTTCCTCTACGGTGATGGGAAATTTGCGGTCGATGGTGCTGTACTGGGGCAGGTAGCCCATGGTCAGCGTGGGGCGTCCCTCGCGGCGCGGGGTGAAGGTTATCCGGCCTCCGGTGGGCTGCAGCAGTCCCAGGATGCAGCGGATGAGGGTGGTCTTTCCGCCGCCGTTGGGGCCGATGATGCCCAGAAAGTCGCGCTCGTAGACGCTGAGGTTGACGTCGTGCAGGACGGTGCGGCCGTCGTAGCCCGCGCTGAGGTTGTTTATTTCGATGATGGAGTCCATGAGGTAAGTGGGAATTGGGAATGGATAATGGAAAGTTGATAATTGGGAATGGGGAATGAAAGCGGGGAATGGATGTGCATTGTTCGTCCTCCATTCTCCCTTGTCGCGGTTCATTCTTCCTTTATACGTTCTCAATCCTCCCTTATTAAAGCCCGCGCGGTCTTCATCATCTCCTCCTGCCAGTCGTAGGCCAGGGGGTTGATGTCCACCACTTGCGTGCCGGTCTGCCGGGCTATGACTTCGGCGTTGCGGCGGTCGAACTCGGGCTGCACGAAGACGACGTGCACGCCCTCCTCCTTGCACAGGCCGATGAGTTCCTTCAGGTGGGCGGGCGACGGCTCCTTGCCTGCGGCTTCGATGGGTATCTGGGTGAGGCCGTAGTCGCGGGCAAAGTAGGAGAGGGCGGGGTGGTAAATCATGAAGGCGCGGTCGGCCTGTGGTGTTGACAGCATGGCGCAGATGAGGCTGTCCGTCTGTTCCAGGCGGCGGCAGAGGCTGTCGTAGCGTTGCAGGTAGACTTCCTCGCGGTTCTTGTTGAGTGCGCGCAGGGCGCTGAGTATGTTGCCGGCAATAATCTGTGCGTTGGCGGCCGAGTTCCAGATGTGGGGTTCCACACCCACGAGCTCGTCCGTCTGCTGTGCCTGGCTGTGTGCTTCTTCTTCCTCCCGATAGTTGCTGCCCGGCCCGTGCTGGTGGCGGTGGGCGTGCGTCTCGTCATAAATCAGGTCTACACCGCGCGAAAGGTCGAAAAACTGCAGGTGGGGGGCGTTGTCTGCCAGGCGGTCGGCCCATGTCTGCTCGAAGCCGATGTAGCCGATGCGGAAGAAGGCCTTGCTCTGTGAGAGTTCGGTCAGTTGCAGGGGCGTGGGGTCATAGGTTTCAGGGCTGCTGCCTTTGGGCACCATGCTCACCACGCGGTAGTCGTCGCCTGCAATGGCTTCGGTAAAGTAGCGCAGGGGTTCGATGGTGACCGTGATGACGGGCTTCTTGTCCGCCTCTTTATTGCGGTTGCCGCCGCCGGGCTTGCAGCCCACGGCCAGCAGGGGAATGAGTAGTAACAGTATCTTTTTCATATATCAAGTTCTTAAGCCTTTAAGTTCTTAAGTATTTTAGTCTTCAAGTTATTGAGGAGTCCGTTTGCATGAACTCTGAAATCAGAACCCTGAAACCGGGTTCATTGTTTTATCGCCCTCAGTATTTCCCGTTTCCCTCCGGGAGGGCCTGGCAGACGTTCTACGCGGAAGCCCACTGCCTGCAACAGCCGCCTGACGGCTCCCTTGGCGCAGTAGGTGGTGAGTATTCCGCCGGGGCTCATGAGGTGATGGAGCCGCCTGAACAGACTTTCGCTCCACATTTCGGGCTGCTTTTCGGGGGCGAAGGCGTCGAAGTAGACCACGGAGTAGGGTGAAGGATGAGGCGGGAGGAATGAAGAATGGCCTGCGGGCAGCGGAGGCTCTTCATTCTTCGTCCGTTGTTCTTCGGCCTCCAGCGCTTCGTTGGCATCTGCCAGCATCTTGTGCAGGGTGAACCAGGGTGTCAGGACAACGTCCTCGTCCCAAGGTGCGGTGTGCAGCGTCTTGAACAGCGGATGGCCGTTGTAGGGCAATGCTTCGGCCTCGGTCAGACTGAGGGGGTAGCGTTCTACGGTGGTGTAGTGCACCTTTCTGTGTTCCTTTTCGGCCTCTTCGAGCGTGAGCAGTGCGTTCAGTCCCGTGCCGAAGCCTATCTCGAGCACGCGGGGGCAGGGGTCGGCGGATGCCCTCAGTCCCATGTCGATGAACACGTGCTGCGACTCTGTGCGTGCCCCCTTCACCGAGTGGTAGTGCTCGTCCAGTTCAGGCACAAACAGGGTTGCGCTTCCGTCGTCGGTCTGTTCAATGAGTCTTTGCATCCGTTTTCCGTTGTTTAGTTTTTAAGTTTATAAGTTTTTGAGTTGGGGGTTCCTGTTCCCTCGTCAGCTCGTCTCTCGTCTCCCTTCATCATCCGATGGCCGTCAGTGCGCCTTGCAGTGCCCACAGCATGGCCACGTAGCGCAGCAGCTTGCCGGCAAACATGGACGTGGTGGTCAGCACCAGGTTGCTGCGCATGAAGCCCAGCGCGATGGCAATGGCTTCGCCCACAAAGGGCAGGAAGGCAAAGAAGGCCATCAGCGCGCCCTTGCCTTGCAGGAAGCGCTGCATCCGTTCCACCTTCTCCTGCTTCACCTTGAAGTACTTCTCTATCCAGTCTATGCGTCCCAGCCGCCCCATGTAGTAGCACGTCATGCCTCCCACGGTGTTGCCCAGGGCGGCGGAGAGTATGCAGAGGGTGGGGTTAAGTCCCAGCTTCACCAGCGCGGCCAGTACCAGCTCCGAGCTGAACGGCACAATGCTGCCCGCCAGAAGCGCCGAAACGAAGAGGCCGAAGTAGCCCCAATCGGTCAGCAGTTGAATCAGTGTGTCAACAAAAGCATCCATACATTCCATCCCAATAAAAGAAACAATCCGATAAAGATACAGATAAAGAACACATTGGAACTGCGAGTGTTCGACAGCACGAACAGATGGCCGGCCAGAACGGCGGTGCCAACCATCAGAAAGGGCAGCAGGTCGGTACAGAGCGAAGGCTGCAACAGGGCCAGCACGAAGAGGCAGAGATTGGTCAGCGTCAGGAAGTTCAGGTAACTGCGGGTACGTATCTTGTCCTCATAGCCCGTGGCGACGGCGTGTCCCGCACTGACGGCGAAGAGCACGAACAGAAAGCCCAGCGTCACCGCTTCGTCCGGCTGCAACCCGAAGTCGACGGGCTGGAACGCCGCCAGTTCCCTGAAAGGGCGGTAGAACGTCTCCATGTCGCCGTAGAAATAGCAGTGACCCAGCAGGAACCAGTAAGGCAGGAACCAGCCCAGCAGCGAGGCCGGGAAACTTCTGGGCGTAAGCGAACGGAAGTTGTAGGCTCCTATCCAGAAGACAGGCAGCAGCAGGGTCAGTTGGGGAAGGAACAGACTGCCCGCTCCGATGAAAGCCGAAGACAGGAACACGTCTGCCGCAGGATAGGGATGCTGGTAGCTCCTGAACAGAAAGAACAGGGCAGGCATGAACAGCAACGAAGCCACCGTTCCGGCCGATAGCACATGCAGGGCCGGACAGATGGATACCAGCAGGAAGTAAATGCCCGTCTGGATGGAAGCCCGTGTGCGGATGAGGGCGTAGGTGTTGTTCAGCCCTATCAGGAAGTAGCCTATGACGGCATACAGCAGAAGGGCGGACAGACGCTCCGCCCAGCCTGGCAATTGCGGCCCGCCGAAACTGTCCCACAGGAAACAGTCTTCCATGCCTCCCTGCAGGGCAGGCAGGAAGGCGGCGGTACAAAGCCAGCACGCCACCGACAGGAGTATGGCGGCGGGCAGTGCGAAGGGGCTTGTTATCACCCGGTTCTGGAAACGGCTCGTCTTCATGTTATTGTTCTTGCAATCTTGTTTGTCGGATGAGGAAGTACCTCAATGCATATCAGAACGCAAATTACGCAAAGTGTCCGTTTCCCGTTTCTTACACCGGCTTCTGACAGGCTTGCTGTAAGACAGGAACAGCGGCGTTTGCGTTATTTGCGTTCTTCCCGTTAGGATGATGTCCCTTTCACGGCCGTTACAGGTCGAACCCGATGTCGCGGCGGAAGTACTTTCCGTCAAAGCACAGCAGGTCGGCTACCTTGTAACTCTTTTCCAGAGCTTCCTGCTTGGTCTCGCCATACGAGCTGATGGCAATGACGCGGCCTCCGTTGGTCACTACGCGTCCGTCCTTCGAGGTGGTTCCGGCATGGAACAGGATGCTGTCTGTGGTTTCTGCCAGGTTGAATCCGGTGATGGGAAGTCCCTTCTTGTATTCGCCCGGATAGCCGCCGCTTACCAGCATGACGCAAGCCGCCGTGCGCGGGTCGATGACCAGGCTTCGGGTGTTGAGGTTCACCTGGTATACGCCTTCAAAGAGGTCTACGATGTCGCTCTGTATGCGCAGCATGACGCTCTCCGTCTCGGGGTCGCCCATGCGTACGTTGTATTCGATGACCATCGGTTCGCCCTGTACGTTCATCAGTCCCAGGAAGATGAAGCCCTTGTAGAGGATGCCTTCTTCGCGCAGACCGTTGATGGTGGGCTCGATGATGCGTTCGCGTACTTTCTCCATGAATTCATCGGTAGCGAAGGGCACGGGGCTGATGCTGCCCATGCCGCCTGTGTTCAGGCCCTTGTCGCCCTCGCCGATGCGCTTGTAGTCCTTGGCCACGGGCAGCACTTTGTAGTGTTCGCTGTCGGTCAGCACGAATACGGAGCACTCGATGCCGCTCAGGTATTCTTCGATGACCACCGTGTCGCTGGCGTTGCCGAACATGCCTCCCAGCATCTCCTGCAGTTCCTTCTTGGCCTCTTCCAGCGTGGGCAGGATGAGCACGCCCTTGCCGGCACACAGACCGTCGGCTTTCAGCACGTAGGGGGCGGGCAGGGTTTCGAGGAAGGCGATGCCTTCGTTCAGCGTTTCGGCAGTCACGCTCTTGTAGCGTGCGGTGGGGATGTTATAGCGTTTCATGAATTCCTTGGCGAATTCCTTGCTGCCTTCCAGCATTGCGCCTTTGGCAGAGGGGCCGATGATGGCAATGTTCTGTGTGGTGATGTCGCCTTTGAAGTAGTCAAAGATGCCTTTCACCAGCGGGTCTTCGGGGCCTACGACAATCATGTCGATGGCACGTTCAAGTGCGAATACTTTCAGTGCGGCAAAGTCTGTAGCCTGTATGTCTACATTTTCACCCACCAGTGCAGTACCGGCGTTGCCGGGTGCAATGTACAGTTTCTCAACTTTTGGGCTTTGGGCAATTTTCCAAGCCAGGGCGTGTTCGCGACCGCCCGAACCTAATAATAATACTTTCATAATACGTCGGATTGTGAGCCTCGTCCGTTTGCCTCCTCTCCTTGTGAGAAAGGAGGCGCGCTGTGCGGGGCATTCATTATATTAACTATGTATCTTTTTTCTTTTCTTCTTCTTTTTCCTGCGGGCAGGAAGGGGCTTTTACAGGTAATCCTCAAAATAGCGGGTTATCTTTTCGTGCAGATGCACGCGGTCGCGGCCCAGTACGTTGTGCTTGTGGCACGGATAGATGAACAGGTCGGGATAGGTGCGTGCGTCTATGCAGGCCTTCATGAACGACAGGGTGTGCTGGGGCACGCAGGTGTCGTCGTGGTCGTCGTGGATAATCATCAGATGGCCTTTCAGTTGTCCGGCCAGGTTCTTCAGGTTGCACTGCTTGTAGCCTTCGGGGTTGTCTTGCGGGGTGTCCATGTAGCGTTCGCCGTACATCACTTCGTAGTAGCTCCAGTCAATGACGGGGCCGCCTGCCACGCCTACCTTGAAGATTTCGGGATAGCGCAGCATCAGTGCGGTGGTCATGTGGCCGCCGAAGCTCCAGCCGTGTACGCCGATGCGGTTGCCGTCCACGTAGGGCAGGCTTTGCAGGAATTCCACGCCTTTCACCTGGTCCTTGCCTTCTTCGATGCCGAGGTGGCGGAAGGTGCAGTTCTCAAACTCCAGGCCGCGGTTCGAGCTGCCGCGGTTGTCCACGGTGAAGAGAATGTAGCCTTTGTTGGCCATGTAGAGGTCCCAGCCGCGAGCGGCGCTCATCCAGTTGCTGACAATCATCTGGGCGTGCGGGCCGCCGTAGACGTAGACAATGGCAGGATATTTCTTTGTGGGGTCAAAGTCGGCGGGTTTGATGAGGCGGTAGTACAGGTCAGTCTTTCCGTCGGCAGCTTTCAGTGTACCCACTTCCACGCTGGGCATCTTGAAGCCCTCGAAAGGATTCTTGGCCGTAAGCAGGCAGACGGTTTCCTTGCCGTTGGCGGTAGACACGATGTCAATGACGCGCGGCACGTCGGGAGCCGACCAGTTGTCCAGCAGGTACGTGCCCGAGGCTGAGAGCTGTGCGTAGTGTACGCCCTGTCCGTTGTCTATCGGGGTTATCTTGCCGTTGCCGATGTTCACCTTGTATAGATTGCTCTGCAAGGGTGATTCTTTGGTGGCTGCGATGATGACTTCCTTCTTCTGGGCGTTGAAGCCGAGGATGCTCTGCACAAGCCACGAGCCTGAGGTGAGTTGACGAGTTGACGAGTTGACGAGGCTACGAGTCTCTGCCTTGTGGTCTGAAGCCTCGTTCTCTAGTCCCTTCAGGTCGCAGAGGTAGAGGTGGTTGTAACCGTCGCATTGGCTCTGGTAGATGAAGCGGTTGTTGTCCCAAGGCAGAAAAACAATGGGCTGCTGAGGCTCCACGTACTTGGGATGTGTCTCCTCAATGAGCACTTGCAGCAACTCACCTGATGCGATGTCGTATTGGCAGAGCTTGCTGTGGTTCTGGTCGCGGTTCAGCTCGATGAGGAAAAGTGTCTTCTCGTCGGGTGCCCACGCGATGTTGGTGAAGTAGCGGTCGGTGGGGTCGCCCGTGTTCAGATAGACGGTCTTTCCGGTGGCTGGGTTGTAGATGCCCACCTGTACCTTGTGGCTCGTCATGCCTGCCATGGGATAGCGGATGTTGTTCACTTCACCTACGCGGGCGGTGATGTCCACCAGCGGATATTGGGTTACCATTGATTCGTCCATGCGGTAGAAGGCCAGCAGGTTGCCTTTCGGGCTCCAGAAAGTACCTTTCGAGATGCCGAACTCGTTGCGGTGTACGCTCTGTCCGCACACGATGCCTTCGGGCTCGTCGGTCACCTGCTTGTTGTCCACGTAGAGGTTGTTGGCCAGGGTGTAGGCTACGTGTCCGCCTGCCACGGAGTAGTCTGTGTTGGCGGCGTTCTTGTCATACTTCAGGGTACCGGTTGTCTTTCCGGCTTTCCAGTCGTAGATGATGTATTGGCCGGGCAGGGCGATGAGGAGCTGTGTCTTGTCTTTCCACGGCAGTTGCACGCTGTAAAGGTGGGACAGTTTGCCCAGCTTTTCGGCTTCCAGTGCCTGGTTGATGCGTTCGCGGGTGGTGAGCAATGTCTCCTTGCCGTTCTTGGGATTGACAGCCATGAGGGAGTCAATGCCCGGCTTGATGCACTGGTCTCCCCACCACTGTACGCCGTAGAGGCTCTCGGCATAGCGGTAGGTCTCTCCGCCGGGGATAAGGTCCTCCAGCGTGGGATATTTCAGTTCGTTTGTTGCGGTTTCTTGCGCCATAAGGGTTGTTCCTGACAAGGCGGGCACGGCCATCAGCAGTGCGACAATGCCTTTACTGATTTTGTTCATATTCTTGCGGGTTATGGGTATTATGCTTTCTATTATCATTTGAGGTTTCCAATCGGAGGCCTCCAATAACGGTATTTTAGTTCCCTTCTCTTTCCCTTCTCTTTCTCTCAGGGTACGACTCGCCCGAACGGGGTCTGCGGTCAGTCTTGAAATCCTTCTTCTCCCGCGGGGCGAAATCTTTCCGTTCGCGGGGCTTGAACTCCCTTTTCTCACCGTCGCCGAAGCTGCGGCGTTCGCGGGGCTTGAAGTCCTTGCGGGGAGCGGGGCGGCGTTCGTGCTGCTCCTTGTCCAGTTCTTCGCCTTCGGCGCGGAAGTCCTTGTATTTGCCGTCAAAGATTTCGTACTTGCGGAACTGGCATTCCACGTTGAAGAGGGGGATGCGTGCGCTGGCCTTCAGGCCTATCTGGTCGAAGCATTCGTCGCGGTAGGAAAGAATCCAGGCGGTACCTCCCGTGAAGGCATGTTTCAGGCGTTCGCCTATCATCTCGTAGAGTCCCAGCAGGTCGTCTGTGGAGATACGTTCCCCGTAGGGCGGGTTGGTGATGATGATGGCCTTCTCCTGCGGCTGCTCGAACTGCTGGAAAGGCTGCAGCTTCAGTACAATCTCCTTGCTTACGCCCGCTGCCTTGATGTTGCGGGTGGCTATTTCGTTGGCTTTCGGGTTGTTGTCGTAGCCGTATATCTTGTGGGTGAATTCACGTTCCTGGCTGTCATCGTTGTAGATGGCATCGAAGAGCTCCTGGTCAAAGTCGGGCCACTTCTCGAAGGCGAATTCCTGGCGGAAGACGCCCGGCGCGATGTTGCGGGCGATGAGGGCGGCCTCAATGGGGATGGTTCCCGAGCCGCACATGGGGTCTATCAGGTCGCATTCGCCGTGCCAGCCCGTCATGAGAATCATGCCTGCGGCCAGCACTTCGTTCAGCGGTGCCTCTACGGCTTCCTGACGGTAGCCGCGGCGGTGCAGCGACTCGCCGCTTGAGTCGAGCGACAGGGTGCAGTCTGTTCCTGCGATGTGGATGTTGAGCAATACGTCGGGCTTGTTGATGCGCACGTTGGGGCGTTTGCCCGTCTTTTCACGGAAGTAGTCCACGATGGCGTCCTTCACCTTGTACGAGACGAACTTCGAGTGGCGGAACTCTTCGCTGAACACTACGGCGTCCACTGCAAAGGTGCGTTCCGTGTCCAGATACGTCTCCCAGTCCACTGTCTTGATGTGTTCGTACACTTCGTCTGCGTTCTGTGCCGTGAAGTGTTTGATGGGTTTCAGGATGCGGATGGCCGTGCGCAGGCAGAAGTTGGCCTTGTACATCATTTCCTTGTCGCCGCTGAAGGACACCATGCGCCGTCCTATCTGTATGTTGTCGGCACCCAGTTCGGTCAGTTCCTTTGCCAGCACCTCCTCCAGTCCCTGGAAGGTTTTGGCAATCATCTCAAAAGAAGGTTGTTCGCTCATTTTATTAGTTCAGATTTCGGATTTCAGAGTTTTTCTCGGGTTTTCGTTTTATTTCTTGGCTTTGGTCTGTACAATCCGTGCGCCTGCAGGCACGTCTTCGGTCACCCAGATGTTGCCTCCCACGGTTGCTCCCTTCCCCACGGTGATGCGTCCCAGAATGGTGGCGTTGGAGTAGACAATGACGTTGTCCTCCAGTATCGGGTGTCGGGGGATGCCCTTGATGGGTTTTCCGTCCGCGTCCAGGGGGAAACTTTTGGCTCCCAGCGTGACGCCCTGATACAGTTTCACGTTGTTGCCGATGATGCACGTCTCTCCTATCACCACGCCCGTACCGTGGTCAATGGTGAAGTGGCTGCCTATCTGTGCGCCCGGATGGATGTCGATGCCCGTTTCGCTGTGTGCCATTTCGGTGATGATGCGCGGTATGAGGGGCACGCCCAACACCAGCAGTTCGTGGGCAATGCGGTAGTTGCTGATGGCGCGGATGGCCGGATAGCAGCTGATGACTTCGCCGAAGGAGTGGGCCGCGGGGTCGCCGTTGTAGGCCGCTTCCACGTCGGTGGCCAGCAGGCGGCGCAGCTGGGGCAGGCGGCTGATGAAGGCGGCGGCAATGCGTGCGGCCTCTTCGCGCTGCTGTTCGGTGCAGCAGTCGCACCCGTCGTCGCTTCCGAAGCAGAGTCCCGCCAGTACCTGCCCGGTCAGCAGGTCGAACAGGCGCTCCACGTTCACCCCTGTGTGGTAGGTTACCGTGCGGCTGTTGACGTTGGAGTTTCCGAAATATCCCGGGAAGATGATGGCCCGTGCCAGGTCTATGATGTCTTTCAGCACGGTGGCGGAGGGCAGCGGGTTGCCGTCCGTATGTTGGTGAAACAGTCCTTGGTAAGATTCGCTTTCCGACAGCTCATCGACTGCTTGTGTCAGGATGTGGGTAAAATTGAATGGACTCATCAGGGTTATCCTTGGTTGATAAAGCGGGTGCAAAGTTACAAAGTATTCGGGAGATTTCCTACATATCGCTCATTTATAGTACGTATTTACCATGTTTATGGTATTCCGGCCTCCTTTTTTTCCCGCTAATTTTGTACCGTTAAAGAATGGATGGCAGCCGGAGGACAATTCCGGCTCCGGTTCAATTAAACAGAACAATATGGAAAAGATTGCAACACGCCTCACCGACCTGGTAGGCAATACTCCCTTGCTGGAGTTGAACAACATTGAAAATGAAAACGGATTGAAAGCCCGCATCGTGGCCAAGCTGGAGTATTTCAATCCCGCAGGAAGCGTGAAGGACCGCGTGGCGCTGGCCCTGATAGAGGATGCCGAGGCTGCCGGACGGCTGAAGGAGGGCACTACGCTGATAGAGCCCACCAGCGGAAACACGGGTGTGGGCCTGGCCTTTGTGGCTGCCGTGAAGGGCTACAGGCTGGTGCTGACCATGCCCGACACGATGAGCACCGAGCGCCGCAACCTGCTGAAGGCGCTGGGGGCCGAACTGGTGCTGACGCCGGGTGCCCAGGGAATGAAAGGGGCCATTGCACGCGCCGAGGAGCTGCACGTCGCCACACCGGACTCGCTGATATTGCAGCAGTTTGAGAATCCAGCCAACCCCGCCATGCACGAGCGGACGACGGGCGAGGAAATCTGGCGCGACACGGACGGAACGGTGGACCTCTTCGTGGCGGGCGCAGGCACGGGCGGCACGGTGAGCGGGGTGGGAAGGGCGTTGAAACGCCATAATCCGGCGGTGAAAGTGGTGGCTGTGGAACCGGCGGACTCGCCCGTGCTGTCGGGGGGCGCGCCGGGCCCGCACAAGATTCAGGGCATCGGGGCCGGCTTTGTGCCCGGGAACTACGACGCCGCTGTGGTCGATGCCATTGTGCAGGTGGGCAACGACGACGCCATCCGCACCGCCCGCCTGCTGGCGCGGCGTGAGGGGCTGCTGGTCGGCATCTCGTCGGGGGCTGCCGTCAGTGCGGCCATCCGGCTGGCCCGCCTGCCCGAGAACGAAGGGAAGACCCTCGTGGTGCTGCTGCCCGACACGGGCGAGCGTTACCTGTCCACGCTGCTCTACGCCTTCGACGAATATCCGTTGTAGGCCGGCTGAGGGGGCTTCGGCGGTTATTTCCCCTTGAGGATGCGCTTGATGTCGTTCAGCTTGTTCAGTGCCTCCAGCGGTGTCAGGTTGTTGACGTCCAGATTCAGTATTTCGTCGCGTATCTGGCAGAGGATGGGGTCGTCCAGCTGGAAGAAGCTCAGCTGCATGCCTCCGGCCGAGGAAGCCCCTTCGGTAATCTTCTTCCCCGTCACGGCGCCTGTCTGCCGGTTCTCGGCCTCCAGTTGCTTCAGGATTTCGTCGGCGCGCTTCACGATGCTCTTCGGCATGCCCGCCAGCTTGGCCACGTGGATGCCGAAGGAGTGTTCGCTGCCGCCCCGCTCCAGCTTGCGCAGGAAGATGACCTTGCCGTCCACCTCCTTCACCGCCACGTTGTAGTTCTTGATGCGCTTGAAGGTCTTTTCCATCTCGTTCAGCTCGTGGTAGTGGGTGGCGAAGAGGGTGCGCGCCTTGGCCCGCGGGTGCTCGTGGATGTGTTCCACAATGGCCCAGGCGATGGAGATGCCGTCGTAGGTGGAGGTGCCGCGCCCCAGTTCGTCGAACAGCACCAGGCTGCGGGGCGAGAGGTTGTTCAGGATGTCGGCCGCCTCGTTCATCTCCACCATGAAGGTAGACTCGCCCACGGAGATGTTGTCGCTGGCCCCTACGCGGGTGAAGATTTTGTCCACCAGCCCGATGTGGGCGCTCTCGGCGGGGACGAAGCTGCCCGTCTGCGCCATGAGGGTGATGAGCGCCGTCTGGCGGAGCAGGGCCGACTTGCCGGCCATGTTGGGTCCTGTGATGATGATAATCTGCTGCGAGGTGCTGTCCAGGCGGACGTCGTTGGCGATGTATTTCTCGCCGATGGGCAGCTGCTTCTCGATGACGGGGTGGCGGCCCTGGCGAATTTCCAACACGTCGTTGTCCTCGATGACGGGGCGGATGTAGTTGTTCTCGCGCGCCGCGTTGGCAAACGAGAGCAGGCAGTCCAGGCGGGCTATCTGGTTGGCGTCAATCTGTATGGCGGGGATGAACTCGTTCAGGTCCTGCACCAGCTCGGCATAGAGCTGCGTCTCCAGCACCAGTATCTTGTCCTCGGCTCCCAGTATCTTTTCTTCGTACTCCTTCAGCTCCTGCGTGATGTAGCGTTCGGCGTTGGCCAGCGTCTGCTTGCGTATCCACTCGGCGGGCACTTTGTCCTTGTGGGCGTTGCGCACCTCGATGTAGTAGCCGAACACGTTGTTGTAGCCTATCTTCAGGCTGGGGATGCCCGTCAGTTCGCTTTCGCGCTGCTGCACCTTCAGCAGGTAGTCCTTGCCGCTGTAGGCTATCTGGCGCAGCTCGTCCAGCTCGGCGCTGACGCCGGCCTTGATGACGCCGCCCTTGTTGACCAGCAGGGGCGGGTCGTTGTTGATTTCGCGCGCGATGCGGTCGCGCAGCGAGCGGCAGACGTTCAGCTGCTCGCCGATGCGGTTCAGGCTGGCGTCGTCGGCCGCCGTGCAGGCTTCCTTGATGGGCTCGACGGCCTGCAGGGCCACCTTGAGGGCCACCACTTCGCGGGGCGACACCCTTCCGGCGGCCGCCTTGGAGATGATGCGCTCCAGGTCGCCTATCAGGTGCAGCTGTTCCTCAATCAGTTCCCTGAAGTCGGGGTGGCGGAAGAAGTACTCCACCACGTCCAGGCGCTCGTTGATGGGGCGTACGTCCTTCAGGGGGAACACCAGCCAGCGCTTCATCAGGCGTGCTCCCATGGGGCTGATGGTCTTGTCGATGACGTCCAGCAGGCTGCTTCCGCCGTCGTTCATGCCGGCAATGAGCTCCAGGTTGCGCACGGTGAACTTGTCCAGCCTGACGAACTTCTCCTCCTCGATGCGTGCCAGCGAGGTGATGTGCCCAATCTGCGTGTGCTGCGTCATGATGAGGTACTGCAGGACGGCGCCCGAGGCGATGATGCCGTTCTTCAGGTGCTCCACGCCGAAGCCCTTCAGGTTCTTCACCTCGAAGTGCTTCAGCAGCTTTTCGCGGGCGGTTGACTCGGTGAACACCCAGTCGTCCAGCTCGAAGGTGAAGAACTTGGTGCCGAAGTTGCCCTCGAACATGCCCCGCTTGCCGCGCTCGAAGAGCACCTCCTTCGGGGCGAAGTTGCCCAGCAGCTTGTCCACGTAGTCGGTGCTGCCCTCGGCCGTCAGGAATTCGCCCGTCGATATGTCCAGAAAAGCCACTCCGCAGCTGCCTTTGCCGAAGTGGACGGCGGCCAGGAAGTTGTTTTCGCGATAGTTCAGGATGTTGTCGTTGATGGACACGCCCGGCGTCACCAGCTCCGTGATGCCGCGCTTCACCAGCTTCTTCGTCAGCTTGGGGTCTTCCAGCTGGTCGCAGATGGCCACGCGCTTGCCCGCCCGTATCAGCTTGGGCAGGTAGGTGTCCAGGGCGTGGTAGGGGAAGCCCGCCATCTCGATGGTCTGCCCTCCCTTGCCGTTGTTGCGTTTGGTCAGGGTGATGCCCAGTATCTCGGCGGCCACGACGGCGTCGTTGGAGTAGGTTTCGTAGAAGTCTCCGCAGCGGAACAGCATGACGGCGTCGGGGTGCTTGGCCTTCAGTTCGAGGAACTGCTTCATCATGGGGGTAAGGACGATATCTTCGGACATGGATGTTTCTTTTCTGGTTTTCAGTGTTTATTCGGCGGAGAGGTGTGCCCTTGGGGGGCGCGGGCGGTGCCTCTCCTTCATTATTAGTCGGGCAAAGATAAGAAAAGTGTTTCGATTTTGTTGCGCATTCCCTGTGGAAATCTTCGGGCGGCGTGCGGCCGCGGAGGGGGCCGGAAGGACGTCCGATGCGGAAATGCTCAAGGCCTTGTCGGTGAGCCGTTTACGGGAACTGTCAGGATGTGCCTGAAGGCTGGCTGGAGCGTGCTTGCATCGTGCGCGGACCGTGCTTGCACGGTCCGTGAACCGTGCCTGCATGGTCTGAAGACCGTGCTTGCATGGTCCGGACGGCAGACAGACAGCCTGAAGGGCGGGGAAGAGCGGCCTGCTTGCGGCCTCCACTTCCCTTACACGAACATGGGGCGCGCAAACCAGCGCTTGAACATGCGCGTCACCACCACGTAGAGGATGATGGCCGTGACGAAGCCCGCGATGGCGTCTATCAGGTAGTGGGCCTGGATGTAGACCGTGGCGCAGCAGAGCAGCAGGTAGAAAGGCAGCAGGCAGGCAAACAGCCGGCGGCTGCCCCGCCAGGCCATAATCATCAGGATGGTGGACACACCCACGTGCGAGCTGGGGAAGGCGGCCGTCGGGCGCTCGCCCACCTGCTGCGAGCCTTCCACCAGGTTGTAGAAGAAACCGTGCTCGTAGCCCGGACCCGGCAGCAGTTCCTGGTTGTGGTTGAAGTAGTCGCCGATGGACGGGAAGATGCCCTGGGCCACGTTGTCGTAGCCGATGGCGGGGAAATAGAACTGCGGGCCTGCGACGGGCACGAATATATATATAAGGTAGTAGATGAAAAACGAGGTGACCAGCACGAACGACACCTTCTCGAAGAGGTCGAAGCGGAAAAGGAAGTACCACACGGTGACCAGCAGAATCATGGGATAGTAGAAGAAGTAACCCATGTTGAGCGGTTCGCTGACCCACATCTGCGGGAAGCGGAGCGAGAACCACACGGCGGGCTGGCCGCCGAACAGCCACTGCTCGGCCGAGGCGAAGAGGTGGTCCAGGTTGGGGAAGACGCGGTTGAACTCGAACGTGTCCGGGTACCAGTAGGAGAGCAGCGACATCTGGATGGCCACCCGCACAAAGGCCGAGAACTTGCACGGCGCCAGGCGGTAGAGGTACATCAGCAGCACCGTCATGCCGGCTATCAGCACGCGGTCCAGCAGCATCTGCCCCGGATGATCCATTTTCTGATAGAGAAACAGAATCAGAATGGAGGTCAGCAGGTTATATATCAGCGTAATCTTCTCGACGGCAAACAGCCCCTTGTGGCTCTCTGCCCTTTTAAACAAATCTAAAGCCATCCCTCTTTTTTATACCAGGCAATGGTCTCCTTCACTCCGCGCTCCAGGTCGTAGGCCGGGCAGTAGCCCAGCTCGTCGACGGTGGGGGTGATGTCGCACTGCCAGTTGCGTTGTTTCATTATTCTATATTTGTCCGAGTTGAGCGTGCTGGCCGTTCCGCGGTGCCTGGCCCACGCTTCTGCGATTGCAGATACTGCTTTCAGTACGGCCAGCGGACACTTCAGGCGCACCACGAAGGGGTTTCCCAGTTCCCGGCGTATCAGGTCGGAAAAGGTGCGGCTGGGGTAGACGTTGCCGTCGGATAGGAAGTAGGCCCGCCGGGTCACTCCTTTCCCGATGCCCAGGAACACGGCCTGGACGATGTCCTTCACGTAGACGAACGTCAGGTCCTGGCGGCGGTAGCCCACGGCAAAGTCCGTGTGGCTGCGGATGGACTTGGCCATGAGGTAGTAGTCCTTCTCGCGCGGGCCGTAGACCCCCGTGGGGCGGTAGATGACGTAGGGGAAGCCTTCGAGGCCCTGCAGGTAGCGTTCGGCCTTCAGTTTGCTGAGGCCGTAGGCGGTGTTGGGCCGGGGAGTGTCCGTCTCCACGATGGGCCGGTAGTCCTGTTCGTGGATGGGGCCGAATACGCTCAGGGTGCTGACGAAGGCAAACTGGCGGGGCACCATGTCCAGCTCGCGCAGCGTGTCCGCCAGGAGGCGGGTCTGCCCGTAGTTCACGCGCTCGAAGTCCTTCGGGTCGGCACATTTGGTGACGCCCGCGCAGTGTACAATGTAGTCGAAGCCGCCGTGTGCCTCCCTGTGCGCGGCGAGTTGCCCGCGCAGGCGGTCGGGGCTGGCAAAGTCCAGCTCGGCAAAGTGCAGGCGCGGGTCTTGCAGGTATTTGCGGCTGCTGGACGCGCGTACGCCGGCCCAGGTTCCGAATCCCTGTCTCAGGGCTTCCTCTACAAGGAAACTCCCGATGAATCCGCTTGCTCCTGTGATTAGTATTGATTTCATGGGTGTGAGTCTGGCTATGGGTTGTTCAGTGTGACGTCTGCCGCCTGTCTTCAGGCTGTGGGCGTGTCCTTCGGTTGCTTGACGGGTTCTACATGGATGTTGATGAGCGTCCCTCCGCCAAACAGCTTTCTCAGTTCGTGCTCGATGGCCGTAGCCGTTTTGTGCGCCTCTTCCAGGCTGATTTTACCGTCCATGCGCACGTGCAGGTCAATGGAGTAATAGCTGCCGATGCGGCGGGTGCGCAGGTGGTGGGGCTCGCTGACGCCGGGGAAGGAGAGCACGGTGGCCTCAATCTGCTGCTCCACGTCGTCGGGCAGGGACTTCTCCAGCAGTTCGCCGATGCAGGGAACCAGCAGCTGGATGGACACTTTCATGATGAACAGGCTCACCACGATGGCCGCAATGGGGTCCAGCACCCGCCAGTGCTCACCCAGCAGAATGGCGCCGCCGATGCCCACGGCCGTGCCGATGGACGAGAACGCGTCGCTGCGGTGGTGCCAGGCGTTGGCCACCACGGCCTGCGAGTTCAGTTTCTTGCCTTTGATGACGGTGTATTGGTACAGTATTTCCTTGAATACAATGGAGATGATGGCTGCCACCAGCGCCACCATGCCGGGCTTCTCCAGCTCCTCGCCTTGCAGGAAGCGGAAGACCGAGGTGCCCCCGTTCCAGAGGATGCCGAAGCCCACGAACAGCAGCAGGATGCCGATGATGGCAGTGGCCAGTGTCTCGTACTTCCCGTGCCCGTAGTCGTGGCCTTTGTCCTGCGGCTTGCTGGAGATGCGCACAAACGCTATGACGATGATGTCCGTCACGAAGTCGGACAGCGAATGGACGGCATCGGCCAGCATGGCGGCACTCTGGCCCAGGATGCCTGCTATGAACTTGAATACCACCAGCACGAAGTTGACGATGCTGCCTGTCACCGTCACACGGTAAATGCCTTTCTCGCGGGCAGCCTCTTCTTCTTTTCTCAGATTGTTCTCAGACATGGAAGCGTTATTTTCAATAATGGCTGCAAATATACGACATTAATCCGTTACCCCGTCCCTTCGGCGGCTATTTTTGCCAAGTACACAAGATTTTAGAAGATAATGAACCGCATGAGGCAAATATTTGTTTACTTTGCAAGATGACAAAACGGTATATCCCCGATTTACCGCGGACAATTATAAAACTTACCCTGATTATGACAAAAAAGAGAGAAAAGAAAGCGGGCAAACGCATGTCGAAGAAACAGCTGGCCACCGTGCTGTTGGACTTTTTCCACGCCAAGCCCGACGAGGTGCTTTCGCTGAAATACATTTTCGACCAGCTGCGCCTGACAACCCATCCGCTGAAGATGCTCTGCAAGGACATCCTGACCGAGCTGCTGGACGACGGCTACATTGCCGAAGTGGACAAGTTCAAATACAAGCTGAACAGCCATGGAGTGGAGATGACGGGAGTCTTCCAGCGCAAGAGCAACGGCAAGAACTCCTTCATCCCCGACGGGGGCGGAGAACCCATATTCATAGCCGAGCGGAACTCGGCACACGCCATGAACAACGACCGGGTGCGCATCGCCTTCTTTGCCAAGAGGCGCGGACGCCAGCCCGAAGGCGAAGTGATTGAGGTGCTGGAAAGGGCCAACGACACCTTTGTGGGCACGCTGGAAGTGACCAAGTCGTATGCCTTCCTGCTGACCGAGAACCGCACGCTGGCCAACGACATCTTCATTCCCAAGGACAAGCTGAAGGGAGGAAAGACCGGCGACAAGGCCATCGTGAAGGTGGTGGAGTGGCCGGACAAGGCCAAGAACCCCATCGGACAGGTGGTGGACATCCTGGGCCAGGCGGGCGACAACACCACCGAGATGCACGCCATCCTGGCCGAGTTCGGGCTGCCCTACGTCTATCCGCAGTCGGTGGAGAAGGCCGCCGACCGCATCCCCGAAGAAATACCCGCCGACGAGATTGCCCGCCGCGAGGACTTCCGCCCGGTAACGACCTTCACCATCGACCCCAAGGACGCCAAGGACTTTGACGACGCCCTCTCCATCCGCAAGCTGAAGGAGGGCCTCTGGGAAGTGGGCGTACACATTGCCGACGTGACCCACTACGTCACCGAAGGAAGCATCATCGACAAGGAGGCCGAGAAGCGGGCCACGTCCGTCTACCTCGTGGACCGCACCATCCCCATGCTGCCCGAACGCCTCTGCAACTTCATCTGTTCGCTGCGCCCCGACGAGGACAAGCTGGCCTATTCCGTCATCTTCCGCATGAACGAGAAGGGCGAGGTGCGCGACTCGCGCGTGGTGCATACCGTCATCAGGAGCAACCGCCGCTTCACCTACGAAGAGGCGCAGCAGGTGATAGAGACGGGCGAGGGCGACTTCAAGGAAGAAATCCTGCAGCTGGACAAGCTGGCCAAGCTGCTGCGCGAGAAGCGCTTTGCCGCAGGTGCCATCAACTTCGACCGCTACGAGGTGAAGTTCGAGATAGACGAGAAGGGGAAGCCCGTCAGCGTCTACTTCAAGGAATCGAAAGACGCCAACAAGCTGGTGGAGGAGTTCATGCTGCTGGCCAACCGCACCGTGGCCGAGCGCATCGGGCGTGTGCCCCAGGGGAAGAAGGCCAAAGTGTTCCCTTACCGCATTCACGACCTGCCCGACCCCGACAAGCTGGACACGTTGGCACAGTTCATCGCCCGCTTCGGCTACAAGCTGCGCACCACGGGCACCAAGACGGATGTCTCCAAGTCCATCAATCACCTGCTGGACGACATCCAGGGCAAGAAGGAAGAGAACCTCATAGAGACCGTCTCCATCCGTGCCATGCAGAAGGCGCGCTACTCGGTACACAACATCGGCCACTACGGCTTGGCCTTCGACTACTACACGCACTTCACTTCGCCCATCCGCCGCTATCCCGACATGATGGTGCACCGCCTGCTCACCAAATACCTGGACCAGGGCGGACGCAGCGTCAGCGAGAAGAAGTACGAAGCCCTCTGCGAGCACAGCAGTGCCATGGAGCAGCTGGCCGCCAGTGCCGAACGGGCCAGCGTGAAGTACAAGCAGGTGGAATTCATGACCGAACACCTGGGCCAGACCTTCGACGGCGTCATCTCGGGCGTCACCGAGTGGGGGCTCTACGTGGAGCTGAACGCCAACAAGTGCGAGGGCATGGTGCCCATCCGCGACCTGGACGACGACTATTACGAATTCGACGAAAAGAATTACTGCCTGCGCGGCCGCCGCAAGAACCGCACCTACAGCCTGGGCGACGCCATCACCATCAAGGTGGCCCGTGCCAACCTGGAGAAAAAGCAGCTGGACTTTGCGCTGGTGGAGTGACGGGGGAGGTCAGGATACTGAGCGAGTGAATATTTACTAATTA
>NZ_CASFWU010000057.1 GCF_949298305.1 uncultured Bacteroides sp.
TGACCCCCAACACCAGGACTTTAAAGGGTCAATCATATTGTAGCCAAAGGTGGGCAAATCCTGTTTGGCCAAAGGGGGCAAAGTCGCGTGGCTTTTCCAGTAGTTGCTTTCCGATAGTATCCTTCAATACTCTGATGGTATGAGGTTCCAAAGATGCTGCTGCAGGGTATCTTTGTCGGCCGGTATCCGGATTTTTTTGAGTATTTGCAACTTCCGGTTCGTATTAGATAGCGGAACCGGCGATTGTGGCTGGGAGATGATTGTGTCGTCTTTGGCGTTTCATTGCCTGCCACTGGAGGTTCCATTGCTTGAAACTATCGGTTTCATCCCTTGAAACCATCGGTTTCACTGCTTGAAACTCATGGTTTCATTGCTTGAAGCCGGGTTGAAACTTATGGTTTCATCGTTTTGGCATGAGGTGAAACCATTGGTTCCATCGCTGTTTGCACCGAGTGTGAAGGCTTTTTGAAGGTTGGAATACTTTATTTTGTTCGATAAAACAGATGGATATGAAGAGAACTTGGTTTGTGAGGGTGTTGCTTTGCCTGGCCTTGTGGGGTGGCAAGGCTTTTCCGGCCGAATGGCAGTGGTCGGTGACGGTGACGGCGGTGGTGTCTGACGAGACGGGCGGGCATCCGCAGGCTTTCCTGTGGGTGCCGCCTACGTGCAGCCGGGTGAAGGCGGTGGTCGTGGGACAGCACAACATGTGCGAGGAGACGTTGTTCGAGAATCCGCTTTTCAGGCGGGAGATGGAGGAGGCGGGCGTGGCGCTGGTGTGGATTTCGCCCATCCTCGACTTTCCCTGGGACGTGACGAACGGGTGCAACGACGCCCTGCTGGAGGCATTGGACAGCCTGGCCGCCGTGAGCGGCTATTCGGAACTGGCCCATGCGCCCATCGTCCCGCTGGGACACTCGGCCATGGCCACCTTCCCGTGGAACTTTGCCGCCTGGAATCCGGAACGGACGCTGGCCGTCATCTCCTATCACGGCGACGCACCGCGCACCAACCTGACGGGATATGGACGGGCCAACTTGGAGTGGGGGCGGACGCGCAACATCGACGGCATACCGGGGCTGATGATTGAAGGCGAGTACGAGTGGTGGGAGGCACGGGTGCGCCCGGCGCTGGCTTTCCGCCTGATGTATCCGCAGAGCTGCATCTCCTTTCTGTGCGACGCGGGACGGGGACATTTCGATGTGTCCGACCGCACAGTCCGTTACATTGCGCTATTTTTGAAGAAGGCATTGGAGTGGCGTTTGCCTGAAATGTCGGGTGACGGACCGGTGAAGTTGAAGCAAGTGAATCCGAAGGACGGATGGCTGGCCGAACGTTGGCGTCGGGGCGACGACATTGAAGGTGAAACCCGCCTGCCCGCTCCGTCGAGTCAATCCAAGCGTCCCCGTCCCGCACCTTACGGGGCATACAAAGGCGATCCGCACGATGCCTTCTGGTATTTTGACCGCGAGATGGCGGAACTGACCGAGGCCATCTATCGGGAGGAGCGCGGGAAGCGGCCGCAATATCTGTGCTTTGTGCAGGACGGAAGGCTGCTGTCGTATGACGAAAAGGCGCATCAGCGGGTGGCGGCCCGTTTTCTGCCCGAAGCTGACGGGCTGACTTTCCGCCTGAAGGCAGTCTATACGGACAGCACTTACCGAGCCTTGACGTCCGACCATGCCGCCGCGAGTCCCAGTATTAGCCGCATCTGCGGCCCCGTGGAGCAGGTGGACGACACGACGTTCCGCATCAGCTTCTACCGCATGGGGCTGCTCAACCGCAAGCGGACGGGCAGCATTACGCTGTTGGCCGCCAGCCCCGGCGACCGTCGTTATAAGAGTACGGTGCAGGAATTGAGCTTCAGCATTCCCTACCGGAACACAGAGGGGCGGCGGCAGCACATCCTGTTTCCCGGTCTGCCGGACGTGGAGGCGGGCACCGACACGCTGGCACTGGGTGCCACGTCGGATTGCGGCCTGCCCGTGTCCTACTATGTGAAGGAAGGACCGGCCGAAGTAGTGGGCGACAAGCTGGTGTTCACCGCCGTTCCGCCCCGCAGCCGCTTTCCGCTGAAGGTGACGGTGGTGGCCTGGCAGTACGGACTGGCGGGCAGGGTGCAGACGGCGGAACCGGTGGAGCGCACGTTCTATTTGCAGAAGCCTTGATTTACGGTGTTTCCAGTCGGCTGTTCCGGTATTCGGAAGGGGTTACCTTTAATATGCGTTCTACATATCTGCAGAAATAGGAGACAGACGAGAAATTCATCTTCTCAGCTATTTCTTTCAGAGTCAGTTTCCTGTCGGATAACAACCGGGTTATTTCGGCAATGGTAAACCTGTCTATCCAGAAATTGGCCGAAAAGCCGCTCACCTTTTTGCTTACTTCGGTGAGGTATTTGGGGGTGATGCACAGTTGTGAGGCGTAGTAAGCCACATCTCTGCGGGTCTGGTATTGTCCTGCGCGCAGCAGTTCGATGAAGCGGTTCAGTATGCCGGCACTTTGTTTGGAGACGGAAGCATATCCGTACAGGTGGGCATGGAAGTCGTAAAGGTCCAATATGAAGGCTTCGGTGAAGCATCCGATGACTTCGCATTGGAAATG
The DNA here is from genome assembly GCF_949298305.1 of uncultured Bacteroides sp. Taxonomy (GTDB): domain Bacteria; phylum Bacteroidota; class Bacteroidia; order Bacteroidales; family Bacteroidaceae; genus Bacteroides. The sequence continues at coordinate 2,602 of NZ_CASFWU010000057.1, forward strand.
GTGCGTGTCTGATTCAAGGCGCTGTCTGATTAAGGACACATCCGTGAGGAATGTCTGCTGTTCGGCATCGGTCAGGGGCATTACCGGATTTTGTAGCAGAGTCAGTTTGCCGTTGATGTCGTAGTCGTTCTTAGGTATGTTCTTATATATAAAGGAATAGGCGATGTAGATGACGCTCACCTTGAAGTCGTCACTGGGCTTTATGTCTGTGATAAGTTCGTTGTGGACAAAGATGATGCAGTCGCCGGCTGTCATGCGAAAGGATTTACCGGCCAGGCAGAAAGACATTTCGCCCGAATGGCAAAGGGCATGCGTGCAATAGTGGGACATGTCTTTCGAGTCCAGAGCCGTAAAATCGTGTGCGAAAATGATGTCGTTGTTCATGGAGTTGAGGTTTACAGACGAAGAATACTGCCGACAAATATATCCATTTTTTGCGTAGGTTCCATGCGGAGGCAGCGGGAGAGGAGACGGTAAAAACCGAAAAAAGTGAAATAAGTGCCGAAATCTGTATGGATGTATTTCCTTTCGGGTGGTGTAACTTTGTGGCAGAATCTTAAATAGTTAAGGAATATGCAGACAATCAAGTTGAACAATGGCGTTGAAATGCCGCAAGTCGGCTTCGGAGTTTATCAGATTACTCCCGAAGAATGTGAAAGATGTGTAAGCGATGCACTGGCTGTGGGCTATCGCATGGTTGACACGGCTCAGGCTTATTGGAATGAAGAGGGAGTAGGACGCGCATGGAAAAACAGTGGTATCAGACGTGAAGACCTTTTCCTGGTGAGCAAAGTGTGGATATCCAACTACGGGGATGGGCAGACGATGAAGAGCATCGAGGAGAGTTTGCGCAAACTGCAGACTGACTACATCGACCTGATGCTGCTTCATCAGCCATTCTGCGACCGCTACGGGGCCTATCGTGATTTGGAGAAGGCATACAAGGCCGGCAAACTCCGTGCCATCGGGGTAAGCAACTTCTATCCCGACCATTTGGTGGACCTCGCGGCCAACATGGAGATTGTTCCTATGGTCAATCAGGTGGAGACCCACGTCTTTAACCAGCAGGTGGAAGCGCGGCGGTACATGGACGAGATGGGCGTGCGCATCATGTCGTGGGGACCCTTGGCCGAAGGGAAAAACAACCTTTTCAACAACCGGACGCTTGCCGGGATAGGTGAGAAGTACAACAAATCGGTGGCACAAGTGGCCTTGCGCTGGCTTGTGCAAAGCGGGGTCATCATTATTCCCAAAAGTGTGAGAAAAGAACGTATGGCCGAGAATCTGGACATTCTTGACTTTGAACTGGATGCGGAGGACATGTCGGCCATAGCCGCACTCGACGAGGGGCACAGTCTTTTCATTGACCATCACGACGGGCAGATGGCCAAGCAGTTTATGGCTTGGAGGAGTCTGGTCGAACCGGCAGAATAATTTCGTGAAACAGGAAGAGGGTGCCGGAAACAGGAATGGGCAGATTGGTGCTCGTTCCTGTTTTTGACACCCTCTCTTTATCGGCAGACGGCTGTACGGCCGGATGCAGGGCAGGAGGATTTCCTTATCCTCTTCCCGCGTCGGCAATCAGTGTCTTGATTTTCTCGTTCAGGCTGTTGGCTTCCATCAGTTGTTCCAGTGTCAGGTGCATGCGGTAGCGCCAGTAGTGACGCGGGTTGGCGGGCACATTGATTCGTTCTTCCTGTACATTGGGGTTGCGCCAGGTTTCATCCATCGACATCCAGTCCTGCAACGACGGGATGCAGAGAATGGAGTTGCTGTACAGGTGGTTGCGCACCACTTCCTCGCAAAGTTCGGGGGTGGCAATGGCCGGAGCGGCTCCGTGGTGACCCAGCATGATGTTGTAGTAGCGCTGCGTCTGCTGCGGGTTTTCTTCCCACCATCCGCGCAGGGTGGACATGTCGTGGGTGGAGATGGTGCATACCGAACGGTAGGGATACCAGTCGGGATGCCCGAACTCCTGCGAGGGGTCTTTGGGCATACGCTGTATCTCCAGCGAGAGGATGCGCAGGTCGTTCATCACCCAAGCCACGCAGTCGGGAATCATGCCCAGGTCTTCGCCGCACACAAGCATGCGGGTGGACTGGGTCAGCTGGGGCAGCTTCTTCATGGCTTGCTGATGCCAGAACTCGTTGTGGCGGTGGTAGTAGTACTGGTCGTACAGGCGGTTGAAGGCGGCTTTCTCCCAATCGTTCAGCGACTGGTAGATGAAGTCGTGCTGCACGCCGATGCGGGGATGATAGCGGTGGGGGTCGTTGCGGTCGGGGACAAACAGCACGTCGCTGATGAGCGAGTACAGTCCGTCGCGAATCCATACGCTGTCCGCGTCAGTCTTTCCGGCAAAGTAGGCTTCCACCTTGCGTTGGGTATTGAATTCGGGACGCATGCGGTAGACTTCCCATTTGTCTGTCGGTTCGATGAAGGTTTGCTTCACATAGTCGGTGTGCGGACCGAAAACCTTGCCCAAGAAGTATTCGTGGATGTAGGGCTGGAGGTAAAGGTCTTCACGGAAGGGAAGCCCGTAGCTCTCTATTTCTTCGCGTGTCATGGGCAGGGAAGGTACGAATTGTCCCAGCAGTCCGTGTACGGAGTGCATCGGTATTTCCCAGATACGGAAGAACCCAAGGATGTGGTCTATGCGGTAAGCGTCGAAGTATTCGGACATCTTCTTGAACCGCTTCATCCACCAGGCATAGCCGTCTTTTTCCATGACATCCCAGTTATAGGTGGGCAATCCCCAGTTCTGTCCGTTGACAGAGAAATCGTCGGGCGGTGCTCCTGCCTGTCCGTCGAGGTTGAAGTAATGGGACTCTTTCCAGGCTTCCACGCTGTTGCGGCTGATGCCGATGGGAATATCGCCTTTCAGTACCACTCCGTGTGAACGGGCATGGCGGGTGGCCTCCAGCAGTTGCAGGTGGAGGTTGAACTGAATGTAATAATAGATGGCGATGTTGGGATATTCGGCCGAGTCGGGCCGGCAAAGCTGTTCGATTTCTTCGCTCTTGTAGACAGCATATTTGGGCCATTCGCGGAAGTTGGGCGACTTATAGGCATCGCGCAGGTAGCTGAATGCCGCGTAGGGTTGCAGCCATTCCTTGTTTTCGTTGAAGAACTGGAGGAAAGCTTCGGACGCGAGCACCTTTTCGCCTTCTTGCTGGAAGATGAGGCGGAAATATTCCCATTTGGTACGGTTGACCGCTTCGTAATCCACGGTTTTCAATGCGTTCAGTGCCTGTCTCTTCTGCTCGAATTCCGCCGCTTTTGCCGCATCGTTCAGGGTTCCCAGCTGCTTCAGGTCTGTGTACATCGGGTGGAAGGCGTAGATGGAAATACTGCTGTATGGATAAGAGTCCGTCCAGCTGTGGGTCATGGTGGTGTCGTTAATGGGCAGAATCTGTACAACCTTCTGGTTGGTGATGACTGCCCAGTCTATCATGGCTTTCAGGTCGCCGAAGTCGCCCACGCCGAAACTCTTTTCCGAACGGAGGGAAAATACGGGGATGGCTACACCGGCTCCCTTCCATGCGGGCAGGCTGAAGTAGACGTAGCGGTCGCCGATGGCCAAGGTCTCGTCTTCTGCGATTAGCGGGTCGGCCATGTAACGGTTGGGATTGTTCTCCCATGCCACCGCCTGTCCTTTTTTCTTATGGTAAAGGATGAATTTATACTCCAGCGGGAACGTCAGTTGGTCTGCATCCAGTTCTACCTGCCATTCGGGGAAGTCTGCGTCGCTCATCAGGACGGCCTTGTCCGGATTCCAGTTGCCCAGGGCTTCGCAGTTGCCGGTGATGCCCAGGCAATGGTCACTGTCTATACAGGGAGCGTATGCCTTGATGAGCAGGCCTTGCCGACAGCTGCGGGGCGCTTCGCTGCGGTGGCGGTGTGCCAGCAGCGATTCGGTGAAGGCGGAAGTGTAGAAATACTGCTGTTCGGGCAGGTTTTTCCAGCAGTCTTGCAGCCGGTATTTCTTTTCGGAGTCTCCCGATACGTGGAGGACACGCGGGAAGCTGTCCCACTCGGTGCGGACAATGTTTCCTTCGCGATAGACTACATATTTATATTGTACAATGCCATCTTCAGGGGGGGTGATGGCTATCTCTGCGCTCCAATGGATGCCGTCGATGGTGTACAGAGGAACGGCATTTTCCAGTTGGTTGTTTCCTAACTCGGGTATGGAGCCTGAGACTCTGATTCCTTCACCCCAGTTGGTGCGATACTCAATGTTAAATAATAGCGTCATATATATTAGATTTATAAATTACAAAACTACAATAGCTGCAATGATTATGCAAGTATAAAAAATATTCTTCATAATCATGCAGCTATTGCAATCCGGGCCGTTTAAATTCCTATGCAAACGTTTGTGCAACGGCTTTGCTCGCAGGCTGGAGCATTTATCCGCAGCGCGAAGCTCCGCAGGTCTTGCAGATGAGGCAGCCTTCCTGGTAAACCAGTGTCTCGTTGCCACAGTTGGGGCATTTCTTTCCTTTGGCTTCGGTGCCGTCCAGCACGTATTTCTTCAGTGCGCGTTCTACGCCGTTCTTCCAGGTGTTGATGCTTTCGCTGTCCAGTTGCAGGGAGCTTACCAGTTTCATGACCTGCTCGATGGGCATGCGGTAGCGGAGCACACCGGAGATGAGCTTGGCGTAGTTCCAGTATTCTTTGTTGAACTTTTCGGACAAGCCTTCGATGGTTACCTTGTAGCCGCGCTTGTTCTCAAACTGGAAGTCGTAGCGCTTGACACCGTTTTCATCGACGTTCTTGATGATGTGTCCCGAAACGACGTTCTTCGGCAGGATGATGCCTTCATCATCGTCCAGCACACCGGTGAAGATTTCGTAAGGATGTCCGTCGAGCAGTCCGACGAATGCCACCCATTTCTCCTTGTTGTTCTGGAAGCGGACTACATCGGCATACAGCACTTTGGGGCGGACTTCAACCACCGTAGGCGGCTTGCAGGGAGGCAGTTCTTCTTTCTTGTCCTTCTTGGTGGAAAGCAGCACGCCCGAACGGGAGCCGTCGCGGTAAACGGTGCATCCCTTGCAGCCCGATTGCCAAGCCTCTATGTACAGGCGGTTTATCAGTGCCTCGTCCACATCGCTGGGCAGGTTGATGGTGACGCTGATGGAGTGGTCTACCCACTTCTGGATGCGTCCTTGCATCTTCACTTTCATCAGCCAGTCCACGTCGTTGGAGGTAGCCTTGTGGTAGGGAGACTGCTTGACAAGCTCGTCAATCTCTTCCTGAGTATATTTCTTGGCGGGGTTGTAGCCTTTGGCTTCCATCCAGGTTACGAACTTGGGATGGAACACGATGTATTCTTCAAAGGCATCGCCCGTTTCGTCTGTGAAGTCCACGTGCACGTTGGTGTCGTTGGGGTTCACCTTGCGGCGGCGTTTGTAGACGGGGAGGAATACGGGTTCAATGCCCGACGTGGTCTGGGTCATCAGGCTGGTAGTGCCTGTGGGGGCAATGGTGAGGCAGGCGATGTTGCGTCGTCCGTATTTCTTCATCTCTTCGTACAGTTCGCCGTCGGCCTCGCACAGGCGGTTGATGAACGGATTGTTTTTCTCGCGTTCGGTATCGTAAATTTCGAAGGCACCGCGTTCCTTGGCCATTTCTACCGATGAACGGTAGGCGCTCAGGGCAATGGTCTTGTGCACTTTCTCCGAAAACTCGGTGGCTTCTTCGGTGCCGTAGCGCAGGTTCAGGGCTGCCAGCATGTCGCCTTCGGCCGTGATGCCTACGCCCGTGCGGCGTCCCTGTCCGCTCTTCTTATATATCTTTTCCCACAGCGCCCGTTCGGTATGTTTCACTTCGTCGCTTTCCGGATCCGATGCTATCTTTTCCAAAATCCGTTCAATCTTCTCCAGTTCCAGGTCGATGATGTCGTCCATGATGCGTTGTGCCAGAGCCACGTGCTTCTTGAACAGGTCGAAGTCGAAATAAGCGTCGGGTCTGAACGGGTTGACTACGTAAGAGTAAAGATTGATGGCCAGCAGACGGCAGGAGTCGTACGGACACAGGGGTATCTCACCGCAGGGATTGGTAGACACCGTGCGGTAGCCTAAGTCAGCATAACAGTCGGGTACGGATTCCCTGAGGATGGTATCCCAGAACAGCACGCCGGGCTCGGCCGATTTCCAGGCGTTGTGTACAATCTTTTTCCACAGCGTGGAGGCATCAATCTCTTTCTGGAAAATGGGGTGATCCGAGTCAATGGGATATTTTTGGATGTAGGGCTTGCCTTCGATGGCTGCCTGCATGAATTCGTCGTCCAGTTTGACCGAAACGTTGGCGCCGGTCACTTTGCCTTCGGTCATCTTGGCGTCGATGAACGCTTCCGAGTCCGGATGCTTGATGGACACGCTCAGCATCAGCGCTCCCCGTCTTCCGTCTTGTGCCACTTCGCGGGTGGAGTTTGAGTAGCGTTCCATGAAAGGAACCAGTCCCGTAGAGGTCAGGGCGGAGTTCTTCACCGGAGAACCTTTCGGACGGATGTGGGACAAGTCGTGTCCTACACCGCCGCGGCGTTTCATCAGTTGCACCTGTTCTTCGTCAATTTTGAAAATGGCGCCATAGGAATCCGCTTCACCATCCACTCCGATTACGAAGCAGTTGGAAAGTGAGGCCACCTGAAAGTTATTCCCGATGCCGGTCATGGGACTTCCTTGCGGTACGATGTACTTGAAGTGGTCGAAAAGACCGAAGAGTTCCTCTGCGCTCAGCGGATTGGGGTACTTGGACTCGATGCGAGCCACCTCATTGGCTATTCTCCAATGCATGTCTTCCGGAGACTTCTCATAAATTTTTCCGAAAGAGTCCTTGACTGCATATTTGTTGACCCAAACTCTGGCAGCCAATTCGTCGCCTTGAAAGTATCGTAAGGATTCTTCGTAGGCTTCTTCATAGGAATAATGTTTCTGATCCACGTTACTGTTTTTTTTTCTTAGATTAGTTGCAAATGGGTAAAAGTGTAGAAGTTTTGCTTGCCGTTAACAAATGACTCTGCAAAGCTATGAATGTTTTTCAATACGACAAAATAAATATGAAGTTTTTTATGAACAGGCTGTGAGTTTTCCATTTTGTATTGTTATGATGCTTGTTGTCAGCTGTTTGCATAATTTTCATTTCTGAAAAGTTTCCCAAAATGGAAAACTTTGGTGAAAGACGTGCTGGATGTATCCTTTCTTTTGTATGGCAAGTGGAGATATTAACCGCGATTGTGAATAACAGGTCTGATTCTTTTTTATATATTTGCAGAAAAAAGAAAAAATGGATAGCTTGAAACAAAGAAGGACAATTCGCAAATACCAGCAGAAAGATATTCCTGCCGAATTGTTGAACGATTTGCTCGAAACCGCATTCCGTGCTTCTACCGTCGGAAACATGCAGGTTTATAGCGTGATTGTAACGCGTGACGCCGGGCGCAAGGCTAAACTGGCGCCTGCCCACTTCTCTCAGCCCATGGTGCAGGAGGCTCCGGTAGTCCTGACTTTTTGCATTGACTTAAGGCGCTTCAGCAAATGGTGCGAACAGCGCAATGCCGTTCCCGGCTACAACAACCTGGAGTGGTTTGTGACGGGGGCTGTCGATGCCCTGCTGGTGGCGCAGACTTTTTGCGTGGCTGCCGAAGAGAAAGGGCTGGGCATTTGTTATCTGGGTACCACGACCTATAATCCGCACCTGATAGTGGAAGCGCTGGAACTACCCGAACTGGTTTTTCCCATTACGACGGTAACGGTGGGATGGCCTGCCGAAACGCCTGCACAGACAGACCGTCTGCCGCTTGAGGCCATTGTCCATGAAGAGACTTACCACGACTATACTCCTGCGGACATCGACCGGTTGTATGCCTATAAGGAATCGCTGCCCGAGAACAAGCAGTTTGTGGTGGAGAACCTGAAAGAAAATCTGGCCCAGGTGTTTACCGATGTCCGTTATACGAAGAAGGACAGCGAAGCAATGTCGGAAATTCTGTGGAAAACCATCAAACAGCAGGGATTCTGATTCCTGAACTCTTCTTGGATTCTTCAGAGGATGGGGTTGTCTGAATGCACTTGAAAAGGATGCTTGCATGGCTCTTCGTCCATGCTTGCACGGTCTGTCTTCCATGCTTGCATGGTCCGTGGACAATGCAAGCATGGCTGGGGGCGTTTGAAGTACCTGCGAGTTTGCATTGAATTCGTGTCTTTGACAGGCTAAGGTGCATGAAGAAACGGCATTCCCGCATGGCTTCCCGGAGGGGGATGATGAAAAGAAGGGTGGGGCAGCCGGTTGAAACATTTCAGGCACGGATTACACAACAGGAGAAAGCAGAGTCTCCGTGAGAGTTTGTGTAATCCGTGCCTGGATTTTATGTGTAAACTTGAAATGCCTTATTGGCGGGGAGGGGGCTGTTGCTTCAGTTGCCTTTTCTCAGCGTGTCTTGCAGCTCTTCTATTTCGGCCCGGAACGTCTTGTCCACTTCCTTCAGTTCTTTCACGGTCTTGCAGGCGTGGAGAACCGTGGCGTGGTCTTTGTTGCCAATCAGTGTGCCTATCTTGGAAGTGGAGAGTTCGGTGTTCTGCTTGGCCAGGTACATGGCAATTTGCCGGGCCTGTACCACTTCGCGTTTCCGCGATTTGGTGTGAATGGCCGAAGTGTCCAGTCCGAAATGCTTGCACACGGTGCTGATGATGTCGTCTATGCTGATGGCCTTGCTTTCGCTGTTCACTACTTTCCGCACGATGCGTTGGGCCAGTTCCATGTCTATTTCCTTATTGTAGATGGTGGAATGGGCCATGATGGAGATGACAATGCCTTCCAGGTCGCGTACGCTGTCGCTGACGTTCTCGGCAATGTAGTCAATCACCTCCGGCGGGAATTGCAGGCCGTCGCGGTGTATCTTGTTTTTCAGGATGTTTCTTCTCAGTTCCACGGTCGGTTTCTCCAGTTCGGCCACCATTCCCCATTTGAAGCGTGTAATCAGGCGCTCTTCCATGCCTTGAAGCAATACGGGCGGGCGGTCTGAAGTAAGAATCAGCTGCTTGCCGTTCTGGTGCAGATGGTTGAAGATGTGGAAGAAGGTGTTCTGCGTCTTGGTGACTCCTGCAAACTCCTGGATGTCATCTATAATCAATACGTCGATGGTCTGGTAGAAGTTGATGAAATCGTTGGTGGTGTTGTTGCGCACAGAGTCGGTGTATTGCACCTGAAACAAGTGGGCAGATACATACAACACACGTTTCTCGGGATAAAGCTCCTTGATTTTAGTTCCAATGGCATTGGCCAGATGAGTTTTGCCTACACCGGAGGCACCATACAGGAACAGGGGGTTGAAGATGGTCTTGGCCGGATTGAGAGCCACGGCTTCGGCTACACTGCGCGACAGCTTGTTGCTGTAACCTTCAATAAAGGTCTCGAAGTTGTATTCTGGATTCAGGTGTGGATCCAGTTCAGGCACCGGTGGTTGGGGCAGTTGTTTCCCAATCACATTCTTCTGTGGAATAATGGTGCGGTGGGTAGATTCGTAGTTGACAGTTTTCTCTGGCCGTGAGGTTGTGTCTACTTTGACATTATACATCAACTTGGTCCCTTCACCAATTACTTTATAAAGCGTCTTGCGAAGCAAGTCTACAAACTTGTCTTCCAAGAACTCATAAAAGAATTGGCTGGGTACTTGAACAACCAGCGTTTTGTCCTCATATTTCAATGGAACTATGGGGAGAAACCACGTCTTGTATGTCTGCTCGGGAACATTGTCTCTGATGATTTCAAGACAGCGGTTCCACAGCCCGACATGATCAACTGCACTCATAACGGTCTAAAACTTTTATTGATTAAGCAAAACTTCTACGAATGCAAAAATGGCAATCTTATTTGAAAAAAACAAATCGGTTTTTTCTTGCATTTTTCAATGAAACAATAAGCGGTTTACTTTCAGTCACTTATGGATGTATATGAAAATAGCCCCTTTGATGGGGCTATTGATTTTATGTAACGTCTTGTTTTTTAGTGTATTGGATTGTGTGTCCGTCTGCATTCCTGTCATTGTGTCCATGGGGGCTAATGTGCTTGTTTTTAGTTCCTATGTAGTGCCTGGCACGTTTTTGTCGAAGGATGCTTATATGGATTGCTATTTAGATTTATTCTATTTAGTGCTGTTTTATTTCTCTTTTTTCCCAAACAGCGAGAAGTGTACGTAGCGTTTGGGGTGAGCCTTCAGGTCTTCCAGCAGGCTGGCTGCATTGGCGGTCGTGGCATTCAGGTTGTTGTAAAGTTCCGGGTCGTTCAGCAACAGTCCGATTGTATTGTTCTTTTGACCCAGTTTGTCGGTGATCATCTTTACGTTAGCCAGCGTGGAGTCCACTTTTTGCATGGCTGCAGCATAGTCTATTTCCTTCAGATTGCCGCTGATTTGTGCAAAATTGTCGCTGATGGTGTTCAGTTTGCCGGTCAGTTGGGGAATGTCCTGCGCCATCAGGGTTTGCAGATGACGGCTGGTTGCGGCCATGTTGGCTGTCAGTTCCTGTACGTTGTGCAGGGTGGCGGGCAGTGCGGGGTCGGCCAGTACGGTGTTCAGTGAACCCAGAATGGAGTCCAGTTTGGACAGCATCTTTTCTATTTGAGGTACCATGGTGGCCACTTTCTCCATCATTCCGTTGTTGACGTTTCCCATGATGGTGTCGCCCACCTCGCATCTTTCCCGTGGGTTATTGGCCAGCAGCAGGGTCATTTTAATGCCTCCCAGCATGTCGGTGACCAGTTCGGCACTGCTGCCTTTGGGAATGCGCAGTTCGGGATTCACGTCTATCTCGGCAAAGACATTGCCCGGTTCGGTATAGTCGTAGTAGAGGTCTCGGACGATGCCTACCCGGTAGCCGTCGGCAAAGACTGGGCTCGATTTGGTCAGTCCGTTGATGTTCTGAAACTTCACATAGAAATAGTTGGAAGGCTTGAACATGTTGATGCCCTTCAGGTAATTGATGCCATATACCAATATGCAGAGAGCCGCAATTCCGGCAATCCCTATTCTGACTTCTTTGGTGATATACTTCATGATTCTGTTTTTTCTTTATTTATTGTTTCTTGATTGCTTGAATTCGTTGATGGCGGCGTTTATGTCCATCTTCTTGCCGTTTTTGAAGGCAATGATGAAGGCGTCCTTGAACTTGGCCGTAATTTCCCGTTTGGTGCGCAGCATCCGGTTGTAGTCTGCCGATGCGCCGTACGTGTATTTATACAGTCCTCCCTCCTCGTAGTATTCCACTCCTTTCAGTCCCTTCAGCTGCTTGTCGTTCTTGGCAAGGGGACGTGATGAGGCCAGTATCTGTACTTTGAAGATGATTCCTTCAGCCGGTTCCTGTGGCTTCTGCTTTTCCGGTTTGGCGGGGGTGACGGGGACTGTCGGTTTTTCCGGCTCTTTTGAGGGGGCTTCTGTTTCTTCCTCTTGGGGGAGAATGGTCGGACTGCTGCCCTTCAGTCTCACTTCCTGTTCATGCTTGTAGGTGAGGAAGGCCCGGTAGATGCCGTTGGCCAGCGAGGTGGTGCCTTCTTCAGTGTTCAGGTAGCGCTCCTCTTCGGGAGTGGAGATGAATCCCAGTTCCACCAGAATGCTTGGCATGGCACTTGCCTTCAGTACTAGGAAGCCTGCCTGATGCACCCCGCGGTCGTTGCGCTTGCAGGTATGCTTGAACTGCTGTTGTACGAGTGAAGCCAGATGTACGCTTTGGGACATGTATTTGTCCTGCATGAATTCGAAGATGATGTACGATTCCGATGAGTTGGGATTGAAGCCGGCATAGCGGGTCTTGTAGTCGTCTTCATACAGGATGACGGAGTTTTCCCGTTTGGCTACCTCCAGGTTGGCGTCCGATTTGGCTAAACCCAGTGTCCACGTCGAGGCTCCTTTGGCCGTACGGTTGTTGGCCAGCGCGTTGGTGTGTATGGAGATAAACAGGTCGGCCTGTGCGTTGTTGGCTATTTCTGCACGGCGACTCAGCGGGATGAACACGTCTTTGCTGCGGGTATATATCACCTTTACGTCGGGACAGTTCTTTTGGATTTGCCTGCCCAGTTTGGTGGCCACTTTCAGATTGATGTTCTTTTCTTTGGAGATACGGCCCACGGCGCCGGGGTCATGTCCTCCGTGTCCGGCATCTATCACAACGACAAAGTCTTTGGCTTCGATGCTGCCGGTACAGAATGGTGAGGCAAGCAGCCCCAGGCAAATGCCTATATACAATATGTATCGTCTATATACTTCCATAAGAAAATCGTTGCAAAGGTAGTGGATTTTCGTTGAAAACTTATGATTTATCGTCAAGTTTTGTTAAGCGGAAACCTAAATTGGATGAGAAATCTCGTAATAAATGCTACTTTTTTATAAATAGGCGGTAACTTTGCCGCCGCAAATTGAAAATGTTCAAGTCCGGGCCGGGGCAGAGCTTGTCGTGGATGCTTGCCGTAGCCTGTGCAAGCGGGAGCCGCTTATGGGACTTGGGGCTTTTGCCAACTTCTGGGATTAATGTTATAGATAGTATATGATTCTCCGTTTTTTAAAGGATTGGACGTTGCCGGTGGCCATGATAGCCGGCACTTTGGGATATTTCCTTTTTGCGAGGATACCCCTGTTGGCTCCTGCCAAACCCTTTATGTTTGGTCTGATTGCCATTCTCACCCCGTTGCTTATTTTTGCACAGTTGCTGCTGACGTTCTGTAAGGTCGAGGTCAGCGAACTGAAGCCGAAGGCCTGGCACGGCTGGCTGCTGCTGTTCCAGATAGTGACCTGTCTGGTGGTGGCTGCCGTGTTGGTGTATTTCCCCATGAGCGAGACCTACCGCGAAGTGTTCGAGGGGGCTATGGTCTGCCTCATCTGTCCCACGGCTACGGCTGCTGCTGTCATCACGGGCAAATTGGGCGGAAGTGCCTCCAGCCTGACCACTTACACTCTGTTGTCCAACCTGCTGGCCGCGGTGGCTGTTCCGCTGGTGTTCCCCTGGGTGGAGCCTCATGCCGATATCACCTTCTTTGCGGCTTTCCTCAAAATTCTGAGCAAGGTGTTTCCTCTGTTGCTCTGTCCCTTCTTCCTGGCTTGGTTCTTGCGGGCATTTGTACCGCCGGTTCATCGTTTCTTGCTGAACCTCCACGATGCCGCCTTCTATCTTTGGGCGGTGGCTCTTGCCATCGTATCGGGGCAGACTGTCCGTTCGCTTGTCAACAGCGATGCTTCTGTGTTTGTCGAGGTGCTGATTGCTTTTGCCGGACTGGTGACTTGCTGCGTACAATTCTATTTGGGTAAACGCATCGGTGGACATTATGGCGAGCGCATCAGTGGTGGACAGGCATTGGGACAGAAGAACACGGTGCTGGCCATCTGGATGGCCTATACCTATCTTAATCCGCTTTCCTCCGTGGGCCCTGGCTCATACGTCTTGTGGCAGAACATCATCAACTGTTACCAGTTGTGGAAGAAACGGAAGAAAGAGGAGAAAATCGGCGGGTAGTTGCTTTTTCTTTCGGAATCCCGAAACCAAACGTGGGATAACATTGTTATGGAAAGAAAAAGAGAGCTCGTATGAACACTGTAAAAACGATGATGGGGCTGGGCGTTGTTCTGACGCTTGGCCTGATGCCGCTTCGGGCGGCAACAACGGGTGGAGTTGCCCAAGTAGAAAAAGGAGAAGTTGTGATTTGTCGCGGACATGAGGCCCACACCGGCGGGCCGATGGTGAAGGTGGGGCAGGAGGCACCCGACTTCCGGGCAGTGAACGCTGCGTTGGAGGAGGTCGGCCTTTCGTCCTATCGGGGAAAACGGGTAATTCTGAACATCTTCCCCAGTCTGGACACACCTACGTGCGCCATGTCCGTCCGTCAGTTCAACGCCCGCGCTTCGGAACTGGAGAACACCGTGGTACTCTGCCTTTCAATGGACTTGCCCTTTGCGCAATCCCGTTTCTGTACGACAGAAGGACTGAAGAATGTGGTGCCCCTGTCTCTCTTTCGCAGCCGTGACTTTGTGGAAGGCTACGGCCTCCGCCTGGCCGACGGCCCGTTGGAAGGACTGACGGCACGGGCTGTCATAGTGCTTGACGAAAACGGCCAGGTGATATACACGCAGTTGGTAAAGGTCATTTCTGACGAACCGGACTACGAGGCTGCGCTGAAGGCTTTGTAGCGACAGGCACTTGAGCCTTCTTTTATCGGGGAGCCTGCCAGAAGTACCGGTCGTCGTTGACGGACAGGTTCCTTGTGTTCCTTTGGTCACTGTCGCAACCGGTGGGTTGCAGGTAGATGTAGTTGATGGGGTTCTCCCGGTCGCTTTCCGTGTTGAACCCATAGCGTGTCCAGCTTTCCAGGTAGAACAGGTTCTTGGCCATATACTCGTACAGATAGTCTTCCGTCGTGGTTTTCTTTTCGTTGTTCCAGTTGGCTTCTTCGTTCACTTGGACGGGCTGGCCGCTTCTGAGGCGTGCGCGCACTTCCTGTATGCTCAGCATATTTCCTTGGTCGTCAGTGACCCAGGCGTTGTTCGTGGGGTCTATCCAGAGCCACTTGCCGAGGGAGGACGAATAGACGGCGTTGATGACATGGCAGTCGTTGATGTACGTCTTCGGCAGGCAGGTGATGACGCGTGACGGGATGCCCATCGACAGGTAGCACTCGTTCAGTACCGTAGCCAGTCCGCGGCAGTTCAGGCCCCGGCTGCCATCCTTGCAGGCCTCGGCAAAGTTGATGGAGTTGTTTCCGCCTGCAGGATTGCCGTTCTGCCCGTCGTGGCGTATCTTGTCGTGGATATAGGTCAGGATGCGTTTGATGGTGGCTGGTTCGTCGCTTGCTACGGCCACACTGTCCAGCCGGAAATAGTCCCGGACACGCATCAGGTCTGGGTCATTGGCTTGCGCATAGACTATGCGGGGCAGGCTGTCGGTTGGCTGCGTACGGGTATATTCCGGTGAATTTTGCAGGATATAAAGGTAGTCCGTGGTCTCTTTCAGCCGCTTCAGGGCAGGTTGCAACGCTTCTGCATCCAGAATGTCTTTCAGGTCTTCGTCGTTGACTACCTTGCTGTAGCTGATTTCCATTTTTCCGCTGTCCAGCACTTTGACCAGACTGGTGACAGCCTCTTGTTTTTTCCCTTGTTTCGCCTGAACGCAGGCCATATTGTAGTAGCCCGAATATTTGAAGTAGGCATACCCTTCGGACAGCTGCGTCGCGTGTATGTCATAGAAGTTGATAATCTCCCGGCAGAGGGCTTCGGCGGCCGGATAGTTCTTCTCATTGTATGCGGCGAGGAACTGTGTATTCAGCGAGTCGGCAGAGGCCAGGAATTTCCGTTCGGCATCGGTTTGTGCCGACAGGCTTGTCCCGCCGATTAGAACCAATATTACAATCAGGATGTTTCTTTTCAGTGCTTTCATTTTAGAAATACTTTTCTGTTAGAATTTATTCATAGTTATTGTCAGATGAACAGTTGGCTTATTTGGATGGTAATTCAACCAATCTTTTAGGGATAATTTCTTTGTTCTCATTGTTTATAGGTCTTGTTTTCTTTTATTGTAGGATGATTTAGAAGGTTACGTTATTCTTCCACTACCCACTTCTCGATGCCGCGCGTGGAGATGCTGAAGTTCACACCTATCTTATAGAGTGTCCTTGCGTCGGAGGCGAAGGGGGCTGCATATCCTTTCTCGTTAATCTGCCGGATGGCCTCTTCGGCGCTTCCGTTCAGCTTGAATTCCATGACGTAGATGTAGCGGTCGGTCTTGACCACCATGTCCACGCGGCCGTTGGACGTATGGTATTCAGCCTGCGTATAGAAACCCAGCAGCTTGAAGACGATGAACAGCACGTTCTGGTAGTGCAGCTCCAGGTCGCGCGCCAACTCGTAGGGCGTGTCGGCAAAAAAGCTTTGGAGGCGGCGCATGAAGGCGTCGATGCTGCCGCTTTCCACTTCGCGGACAAAATGGACAATCTCGAAAGCCGAATCGGACTGCGACGTACCGGAATAGAAAGGCAGCAGGAAGCGGATAAAGCCTT